>CAZPNQ010000180.1:0-5263 GCA_964587955.1 uncultured Nitrospira sp. | reverse complement strand
CTCACCGTCGGCCTGATGCTGACGTTAGGGCGAGTACCATTGGCCGTCAGTCAACCGGTGACGATACCGGCTAAGACGGTCAAAGGCCCAATCCCCATGGATGGTGCCAATCCCGTTTGGGAAAGCGTTCCGGGCGTCATCGTCCCGTTGAGCGGCCAATTGATTACGACTCCAATGCACCCGAACATCTCGGTGAAGTCGGTCTTCGTCAAGGCCATGACCAACGGGAAGGAAGTGGGGCTACGCTTGGAGTGGGTTGATCAAACGAAGAATGACACGACGATCGGCCCGCAAGACTTTCGTGATCAGGTTGCGGTGATGTTTCCGGTGAATACAGCCGGGGCTCCGCCGTTCCAGTGCATGGGGCAATCCGGTGGGACGACCAATATTTGGCGGTGGAATGCCGAATGGCAGAAGGACATCGGCAAGGATAGCGCAGGAATCTGGGACGTCGACGATCAGTATCCCGGCATTTTCTGGGATTACTATTTTGAAGAGCCTGCGGGCGGCGTCACCTACCCGGATCGTATTGGCCGGAGCTTGGGACCGTTCAACTCCGGTATCTGGTCGGGGAACATCATGTCTGATCCGACACTTCGCGTGAGTTCCGTTGAAGACTTAAGCGCGAACGGTTTCAGCACCCTTACGACGCAAGCTCACCAGGATGTCATTGGAAATGGTGTTTGGGAACCGTCGGGGTCCGTCAAGGGCGGTGGGTACACCGGTCCGACATGGCGGGTCGTCGTGAAGCGGACCTTGGAAAACGGCGATGCGAACGATGTCCAGTTCAAGGCCGGAATGTCGGTGCCGATCGCGTTTGCGGTGTGGGACGGCGCCAACATCGAGCGGAACGGTATGAAGTCGCTTTCGACGTGGTTTACATTGAAACTGTAGTGAGGTGAGCGGCATTTGAGCCGATAGCAACGACCGTCACCTTGCGTAATTCTCAAGAGGCCTCGGATCGGGTCCCGGTATGTTAAGGGAACGGTCCGAGGCGTCTTTTTGTGGAGAATCCCAGCCTTAGTTTAAGTCCTCTTCGAAGCACAGAATTGCATTTCACAAACTGCGGGGGGTATAAAAGAAAAGCGTATCGAACTCGCTGATTTCAATCATAAAAGGACTTGCATCGCATGAAAGTTTCGCTGCTTTTCCCTCCAACCTGGCACCCTTCTCAACCCTATCTCAGTTTGCCGTCCCTGACGGGATTTTTGCGGCAAGGTGGCGTTTCCGATGTCTCGCAGCGGGACCTTGGTATCGAATTGTTGGACAAAGTGTTAACAAGAGATTATGCAGTCGAGGTGTACCAGCAATTGATCGCCAAACAGCGCGAGCTTGAGCGGACTCAGACCGGGGAGACGGGCCATGGAAGTCGCGAGCATTACACGAAGGTAACGGATTCACTCGATCGGTTCTCCTATCTCGTTGATCGGATTGAGCTTGCCAAGGAGACATTGCGCAGCGAAGAATTTTATGATCCTGACGCCTATCGAGCAAGCTTGTTCATGATCGACAAGTGGTTGGAAGTCGTTTCTGCGGTGTATTTCCCGACCCGACTCACCGTAGTCGATAATCAATTCGGCAACTACTCGATCTATTCTTCCAAAGACTTGATGAAGGTCATTCGTGACGAAAGCCAGAACCCTTACCTGAGCCTTTTCAGAGACAGATTCGTTCCTTCGATCGTCAACAGCCGTCCTGATCTCATTGGGGTCTCGATCACCGCCACGTCCCAGATCATCCCCGGCCTCACGCTCTGTCGACTGATCAAAGAGGCGGCTCCGGATCTACACATCACCATCGGTGGCAGCATCTTCACCCGTCTCGTCGACAATATTCGTCGCTGCCCGAACCTTTTCGAATTGACGGACGATATCGTCGTGTTTGAGGGTGAAACGGCCTTACTGGAATTGGTCAATCAGATGGCGGGCAAGAAGGACTACAGTAAGGTTCCTAACCTGATCTATCGGCAGAACGGCAAGATTACGGTCAACCAACCGTTTTATTCAGAGAATGTCAATCAACTCCCAGCGCCGAATTATGACGGATTCCCGCTGGATCGCTACTTGTCGCCGGAGCCGGTACTGCCTGTACAGTTTTCACGTGGCTGCTACTACAAGGATTGTGCGTTTTGTGCGCTGACGCTCGACCATCAGAATTTCAGGCAGAAGGACCCAGGGCGGACGGTCGAGGAGCTGCAATGGCTGAAACAACGTTATGGAGCGCGCCATTTCTTTTTCACCGACGAATGCTTTGCGCTGGCGCCGACCAAACGATTGTGTCAGCAATTGATCGAGAAGCAGCTCGATATCAAATGGACATGCGAGATGCGGTTCGAGAAAAATCTCTCGCGCGAACTGTTGTCATCGATGCGGGATGCCGGGTGTTTGAAGATCGTCTTTGGGTTGGAGTCCTTCAACCAGCGCATCATGGATTTCATGAAGAAGGGGATCAAGCAAGAATGGGTCCGGCGGGTCGCGAATGACTGTGTGGATCTTGGCATCGCTGTGCATTGTTACATCATCGTCGGGTTCCCCACGGAAAAAGAAGAAGAAGCGCTTGAAACCATGAACTTCGTCGTCGAAAACAAGAAGCTTCACGAGTCGTATGGATTTTCTTGCCAACCCTGCTTGTTCGACTTGGAAAAGGAAGCTCCCATTATGAGTGACCCCGGCGGGTATGGGATTCGACGGATCATGCGCCCGTCGGCGGAAGACTTGAGTCTCGGGTTTTTCTATGAAGTGCAGGAGGGCATGACACCCGATGAGGCGGAGCGGCTGTATCAGTATGTCTATGAGCGGATCAGTGAAGTCGTGTGCGAGCTGCCCTTCAATTATGCGATGGCAGATGGGTTACTGTACATCTCAAGGGCGAAAGAAGGAGCCGGACAGGCGCCGATGGCCGCACATTGACCCCATTTTTTTGCAACAGCTATAATGTCGGACACTATGGGTGTGGTTGTGAAGGCAGCAGCTTTCAGCGAGCGAGTAACGGGGAAAGTTTCGGACTTTGGCCCACTGTTTGAATATACCGTCAAACTCGTTCTCCTGACGTCCTTTCTTGAGCTGGTTCTCTATCGACTGGTCTCCCGTCTTGGGATGCATCTCAGCAAGATGGCGGCAGATCACCCGTGGATCACACCCACGTTCACCGCTTTGACGGAGGTGGGTACGTGGCTTCTCAATATCGTCGCCGTACTGTTGTTTTTAGCGCTTACGTTGACCTTGATCAATCGCTGGGGAGGGTCTGAAACCGGTCGGCTCCGCAAAATTGGTTGTGCGGGGACGGCCCTCTTGTTGCTACTGACCGTGGTGTTTCTCGTTGTGCAGCCCGGCATGCTGGGCGCAATCCTCTACAATGGGTTGACGCTGCTGGTGCTGACGGTGTTCGTGTCGGAATATGTGTTGACCCATCGTGAGCCGGCACAACGTATGCTCGCGGCCACGTATTACCTTGGCATTTCCGGGTGGTTGTACTATCAGATTGTCTCGACGATCTACAGTGTCATGGGAACGATAGCGGCACCTCCGTTGGTCTACGAGTCTCATCGGATGGGGGAGGCCCTGATGGTTCTGGCAAGCTTCTTCGTTTTTGTGGTTTACGGAAAGAGTAAGAGTCTGTCGCTGCGAACGAAGAATCGGCAACAGCGGACCCGAGCGATTTGGTTTTGGTCGACGGCGAGTGTCATTTTTTCCGGACTTATCGTCGCTGACTATCTCTTGGATCTCTATAACCCAGCGTTAGCGTCGGCCGTCCGCCAGGCGTCGCAAGGCATCGGTTGGATCTTTCAGTTTGGGATGGGCTACACCTTCTATCTTCCTTTCGCCGTGTATGTTGCAGGATTGCTCTGTTGGTCCTACACCGTCGTCAAATTGCTGATGACCGGCCGACTGGCCGGCTACGGGATCGGCTTGATGTTCATCGCGGGCTATGCCTTGCTGTTCTCGAACCTTACATTAATGGTCGTTCTTGGAGTCATGTTGCTTACTCTTGATCGGGTGAAACCGGCCATCGCAGAAGCGAGGTCGGCCGCGGCCGGTCCTATCATGCCGGCCCCGGATGGATTGATCACGGGGCGGGCCTAACACTGGAGCGAGATCGATATGGACACGCCCGAACCGGCGTCATCTCAGACAGAGACTGTTCTTGATCCCGGCGATCAGCCTCTTCTCCCGGACGAAGAGATCGCGGGGATCGAAAAAATGTTGGCCGACGAACCGGATGACTTTCAGGCTCGCTGCCGACTCGGTGAGTTGTACTTCAGTAAAGGGCGGCTCGATGATGCCTTGGTAGAAGTCAAGAAGGCGATTGAGATGGCCGAATCCCTTCGCGCTGAAATGAATCGTTCGCTGGCCATGTATTACGCAAACCTCGGCACGATCTATGCGACGAAGAACATGACCGATGAGGCCGAGACCGAGTTTCGGCATGCGCTGGATATCTTTCCGCATGATGTCCTGGCACTATTCAACCTCGGGAGACTCTACGCGGACAAAAAGAAATACATGGACGCGAAGTCCTATTACGAACGCCTTGTCGAGATGACTCCCGACGATCCGATCGCCTGGTACAATCTTGCCGGGGTATACATTGAGCTGGATAATCCTCAGGTGTCCGACTACAACACGATCGATATGGGGATTCAATGCTACCTTCGCACGTTGGAGCTGGATCCCAAGCACTTGGAGTCGAGCTTCAAATTGATGGAGATTTCGCTCAATCATAAGAAGACCGATTTGGCGGTTAGGGTCATGGAGAGTGCGGTGGAACACAATCCGGATGAACCGCTTGCCTACTACAACCTCATCAGCGTGTATGACAAGTGCAAGATGTTTGATCAGGCGGAAGAGACTCGTAAACGATTGAAAGAGCGGTTTGCCAAGAAGCCGAAGGATGGTCCGAAGTCCTAATTCACTTTTAGGAAGAGGTGCACTATGTTTGGCAGTCTAGGGTTCACCGAGCTGATACTCATACTCATGATTGTGTTGATTATTTTCGGCGCGGGGAAATTACCGCAATTGGGTGAGGGGCTGGGTAAGGCAATCAAGGGATTCAAGAAGTCCGTCCATGAGGCGGATGCGATTGAGGCCGAAGCTCAAGCGGCGGCGCAACAGGCTGCTGAAATTCAAGCCATGCCTGCGGCATCGACCCAGGGTGCTGCATTGAATCAGCCTGCAGGGGTGGCGCAGCCTGCTCCACGAGCCTAGCAGGATGTTGAAAAAGTCTGCCAGCGGTGTTCTCGCATCGCTTAAAGGCTCAACGTACC
>CAZPNQ010000179.1:0-5267 GCA_964587955.1 uncultured Nitrospira sp. | reverse complement strand
GGGAGAGCGGATTACCATTGCGTTGCTGTCGATGGAATTGCGAGAACGAGGGATCAATGCCAGGTCCTTTACGGGACGCCAGGTCGGTATCATCACCGATAGCGCGCATACTAAAGCAAGGATCGCACGGGTCACGGCGGATCGCATCAAGGAGGCCTTAACACAAGGCGTCATCCCCGTCGTGGCAGGATTTCAAGGGATCAATGAGCAATCTGACGTGACCACACTCGGCCGGGGTGGGTCCGATCTCTCTGCCGTTGCGCTGGCGGCCGCCTTGAAGGCGAACCGGTGCGTCATCTTCACGGACGTTGACGGTGTCTATACGGCTGACCCCAATATCGTGCCAGCCGCAAGGCGGATCGACAAGATTGCGTATGAAGAGATGCTGGAGATGGCCAGTCTTGGAGCAAAAGTCCTCCAGACCAGATCGGTGGAGTTCGCGGCCAAGTTCAACGTTCCGGTCGAGGTCAATTCGAGCTTCAAAGAAGGAAAGGGCACGCTCGTGACAAAGGAAGATGCGGACATGGAAGCGGCGGCTATCGCCGGGGTGACTGGAGATCGCAATCAAGCCAAGATCACTGTCATCGGCGTAGCGGACAAGCCGGGAATCGCCGCCAGGATTTTTGGGCCCGTTGCGGAAGCTCATATCAATGTAGACATGATCATTCAGAACATGAGCCAGGCCGCCCTGACGGACCTTTCCTTTACCGTGCCCCGCGCCGATCTCAAGAAAGCCGTGCCCATCATTCAAGCCGTGGCAAAAGACATCGAAGCGAAGACCGTGTCGGTGACCGAAGCCATCGCCAAAGTCTCGCTCATCGGCGTGGGCATGCGGTCGCATTCAGGTGTGGCGGCGAAAATGTTCGAAGTGTTGTCCCGCGAGGGCGTCAATATTATGATGATCAGCACCTCGGAGATCAAAATCTCCTGCGTCATCGACGAGAAATACCTCGAACTCGCCATGCGCTCGCTCCATTCTGCGTTCGATCTCGATCAGGCGCAGCCCTGAAATGATCGGGCCAAGGCCCCCTGAGCTCGACAAACATCCTAGCTTCTAATCCATTGAGTCGATTTAACTCGCTGGGTGAACTGATCGATCGGGGCTTGGTGACCGCGGAAAATTGCCCGAAGCGTGACGTCTCGACAGGGGAGCCCCTCTCCTGATACCCTCTGTTCCCATGGCTCGTAAACCCTCACAATCAGGCTCTTCTCGCACCGCCCGTGAGCAGACACCGGTTCTTGATCGAACGCTGTCTGCGGATCAGACCGCGGCGTTAGAAATCTATGACACCACCTTGCGCGATGGCGCTCAGGCGGAGGATGTCAGTTTCTCAGCGGAGGATAAAGTCCTCATTGCGCAAAAGTTGGATAGTCTGGGAGTTCATTTTATTGAAGGCGGCTGGCCCGGAGCGAATCCAAAAGACATCGAATTCTTTCGGATGATCAAGACCATTCCATTGAAGCATGCCGAAGTCATCGCCTTCGGTTCTACGAGGAAAGCCAGCAATCCTGTCCGTAAGGATCCCAATCTTCAGGCGTTGCTCGCGGCCGAAACGAAGACGATCACGCTGTTCGGGAAAAGTTGGTCGCTCCATGTCACCGATGCTCTTGGAATCTCGTTGGCCAAAAACCTCGACTTGATCGCAGATTCTATTGCGCACCTTCGCGATAAAGGTCGGCGGGTATTCTACGACGCAGAACACTTCTTTGACGGGTACAAGACCAATCCCGAGTATGCGCTCTCTACCATCAGAAAAGCCGTGGAGGCGGGAGCGGAGCGGGTGATTCTTTGTGATACCAACGGTGGAACCATGCCGTGGGAGATCCGTGAGATCTGCCGCGTAGTCCAAGGAGAATGTCAGGTTCCGCTCGGTATCCATGCGCACAACGACTGCGAAATGGCGGTGGCGAACTCGCTTGTTGCGATCAAGACCGGCATTGTGCAGGTGCAAGGGACGATTAATGGGATTGGAGAGCGGTGCGGGAATGCCAATCTCTGTTCGATTATTCCCAATTTAGAGTTAAAGATGAAGCGCCCGGCCTTGACCGATCGATTGAGCCATCTGAAGGATGTGTCTGGTTTTGTCACTGAGATCGCGAACCTCATGCCGAATAAGCACCAACCCTATGTCGGCGATGCCGCGTTTGCTCACAAGGGGGGAGTGCACATCCATGCTGTGCTGAAGAATTCAGCCACGTACGAGCACGTCGATCCGGCGAAGGTCGGGAATCGACAGCGGATGCTGATTTCGGACTATGGAGGGCGGAGCGGTCTGCTCGATAAGATTGAGGCTTACGGCATCAAGTTTCCAAAGAACCATTCCAAAGTCGATGAGCTGATCCATACATTGAAGGATCGAGAGAGTCAGGGTTATCAATTCGAAGGGGCTGAGGGGTCGTTTGAATTGCTGATGCGAAAGGCAATGGGAAGCCATAGACCTTCGTTTCAATTACTCGGATTTCGCGTCATTGTCGAAAAAAAACAAGAAGATGGGATGCCCCTTTCCGAGGCCACGGTGATGGTGCAGGTCGGCGACGCCGTGGAACATACGGCGGCGGTCGGAACCGGCCCGGTCAACGCGCTCGACCATGCGCTGCGAAAATCGTTAGAAAAATTCTATCCTCAGCTTCGAGAAGTGAAGTTGCTTGACTATAAGGTGCGCGTACTGGCAGCCAATCGGGGGACCGAATCAAAGGTGCGTGTCCTGATCGAATCCGGAGACCACAAAGATAAGTGGGGGACGGTCGGGGTCTCGGAAAACATCATCGAGGCGACGTGGCAGGCTCTCGCGGATAGCATCGAATACAAACTTCTAGCCAAGGACTAGAATATTTTCGTAAGCATTCGCCAAATTTATTCTTGACAGGTTTCGTAACCTCACGTAACTTAAGCAAAACTCTCGCATACCAGAAACAGGTCAAACAGAGCGCGGCGAGGTGCAGTGGTCACGTAGGGGGGTGGTATGAGAAAGGCGGACATCGCTGACGAAATTTTCAAGCAAGTCGGCATCTCGAAGAATGAGGCCGCTGATATCGTCGAGTTCGTACTCAATTTGCTGAAGTCTGTGTTGCAGAAGGGAGAATCGGTCAAAATCGCGGGGTTTGGCAATTTTGTTGTCCGCAGCAAGGGCGCCCGTAAAGGGCGAAATCCTCGAACTGGAGAAGAAATTGGGATTACCCCCCGTCGAGTCGTTACATTTCGGCCAAGCCAGGTATTCAAAAAATACGTCAATTCGTAAGTCTGCTTCATCCACGTCATCGACCGCACCATGAGGGCCGGTCATGGGAACTGAACCCAGGCTGGGGAGCAAGGTTTTCTATAAAATCGGCGAAGTGAGTCAATTAACGAAGCTTCCCGCGTATGTGCTCCGTTTCTGGGAATCTCAATTCGTTTTTTTGAACCCCAAAAAGAGTCGTGGGAACCAACGCCTCTATGTTCAACGGGATGTTGAAACTGTGCTGGAAATCAAGCGGATGCTGTATGAAGAGGGACATACCCTTGAGGGCGTCAAGCGATATTGGGTGCGTCGTGGGCGAGCTGCTTCACGGAGGTTGCGTCCGAAAGAGGTTGCCAAAAAGTTGAGAGGGGATCTACAAGTTATTCTCAAGATTCTCGACTCACATTCATCGTAAGAGAATGAACAGTTTACTAAAAGAGTCTTCCGCTCATCGGCCATGATGGGCAGATGTAGAGAAAGAAACATGTCGGGGCGTAGCGCAGCCCGGTAGCGCACTCGCTTGGGGTGCGAGTGGTCGTGGGTTCAAATCCCGCCGCCCCGACCAATGATATGGGCCGTGAAAGGGAGAAGTTAAACGTTAGACGTATCGATCGGATACGAGGAATTCTTCACCTCTCAAGCCTTGCCCTTATTCGATCGTTGAGAGCTGCCTCGCGCAGCTCTTTTTATTGAAGACCGACCATGCGCATCCTGGTGACCAACGACGACGGTATCCACTCGCCGGGAATCATGGCTTTGGCGAAAGCCCTTGCCGCAATCGGTGAAGTCTGGGTTGTCGCTCCGGATCGAGAGCGCACGGCAGTGGCCCACTCTGTGACGTTGCACAAGCCATTGCGTCTTCACCGACTGAGTCCACGCACGTATGTCGTGAATGGAACCCCGGTGGATTGTGTCAATCTCGCATTGCTGAAAGTCATGCCTAAACCGCCGGCCCTCGTCGTATCCGGTATTAATAAAGGCGTCAACCTGGGCGATGACGTGATGTATTCGGGCACCGTTTCAGCGGCGATGGAAGGAACAATCCTTGGTATTCCGTCCGTGGCTATATCTCAAGAAGGGGTGGACAAATTTCGCTTTGACGTTGGGGCAATCTATGCGGTACGCGTGGCTCAGCTTGTTCTTGCTCACGGTCTGCCTGAGGAAACACTCGTGAATGTCAATGTCCCGAATCGCCCGCGACGCGCAATCAGAGGCGTACGGGTCACGTGTCTCAGTCGAAGGCGGTTTCATAATCCGATCGTCGAAAAGCTTGATCCGCATGGACGGAAATATTATTGGATTGCCGGGGAGCGGATATCGTGGAGTCGCAGCAAGGATGCTGATCATGAGGCGATCGAAGAAGGCTTTGTCTCCATCACGCCGATCCGTCTGGATAGTACTCACCATGGGGTTCTGGATCAATTTCGTGCGTGGGAGCCGATCATTAATCGAGGGGTCAAGAAATCCTCAACCGTTCGGTCAACAATAGGCCGTAGAAAGCAGTCGGGGGCGTGATGGGAGGACTGATCGAGGCTGTTATCAGTGAGTTGAGCCGATTTGTCATCGCATGCATTTCCAGATTCGGTTATGGAGGGATTCTTTTCACGATGGCCGTCGAAAGTGCCTGCATTCCGCTTCCAAGCGAAATTATCATGCCGTTTTCAGGCTATCTGGTCATGACGGGACAGTTTACGATGCTCGGGGTCACGCTGGCCGGCGCAATCGGCAACGTTATCGGTTCGATCGTGGCCTACTATGCGGGTGTCTGGGGCGGACGACCGTTTGCGGAACGCTATGGCCCGTATTTCTTGATCTCGCGCCACGATCTGGACGTTGCCGATCGCTGGTTCGCAAAATATGGAGAGGCCGCAGTCTTTTTCGGAAGAATGCTTCCGGTTGTACGCACGTTTATTTCGCTTCCAGCCGGCATTGCGAAGATGAATTTCCCGCGGTTCGTCATCTTCACCTTTGTCGGGGCGCTGCCCTGGTGCTATCTGTTGGCCTATATCGGCCTTCGTATGGGCGAACAGTGGGAACATCTGCGGGATT
>CAZPNQ010000178.1:0-5338 GCA_964587955.1 uncultured Nitrospira sp. | reverse complement strand
TGACCTCTCTGCTCGCTGGACCTAAAGTCAAACGGGTCCGAGGAGTCTCGGAATACGGTGTCTCCTACGTCTATGTGATTTTTGAAGACCGGACCGATCTCTACTGGGCACGAAGTCGTGTTCTCGAATATCTCCAGAAGCTCACCGGAAAGTTGCCGACAGGAGTGACGCCGACACTGGGGCCGGATGCGACCGGTGTGGGGTGGGTTTATCAGTACGCGTTGGTGGACGAGTCGGGAACGCACGACCTCGCACAGCTTAGGAGTCTTCAGGATTGGTATCTACGGTATCAACTCGAGAGTGTGCCTGGCGTGGCAGAAGTCTCATCGATCGGTGGATTCGTCAAACAGTATCAAATCGAAGTGGACCCGAACACCTTGGCGGCCTATCAACTGCCGATTCAGAGGGTCATCGAAGCCGTCCGCAACAGCAATGCGGAGGTCAGTGGCAGGGTGTTGGAGATGGCCGGCACCGAGTACATCATACGAGGGCGAGGCTATCTGAGGTCGGTTGACGAGATTGAGCTGATTCCGGTCGGCACGGATGGACGAGGCACGCCGATTTTGGTGCGTGACATCGGGCATGTCCAACTCGGGCCGGATCAGCGGCGGGGCATTGCCGAATTGGACGGCAAGGGCCAGACCGTCGGCGGCATCGTGATCATGCGAGCCGGCGAGAATGCGCTCACCGTGATTGAGCGGATCAAAGCCAGGGTGAAAGAAATTACCCCGGCCTTGCCCGAGGGCGTACGCATTGTTCCCACCTACGATCGGTCCGACCTCATTCATCGCGCGATTGCCGTCCTCCGTGAGAAACTGGTTGAAGAAAGTGTGATCGTCAGCCTGATTGCACTGGTCTTTCTGTTTCATGTTCGAAGCGCCCTCGTGGCAATCCTCATTCTCCCAGTGGCGGTGCTGCTCGCGTTTATTCCGATGGCCTACTTGAAGATTACGTCCAACATCATGTCACTGGGCGGAATTGCCATTGCCATTGGAGCCATGGTCGATGCTGCAATTGTGATGGTCGAGAATGCCCATAAACGGCTGGAGCAATCCCCCTCTGGGAAAGAGGCGCGTCCAATGGGAAGAGAGTCTGCTCCGGCAGGCTCAGGGCGGGAGGGTGTCACGACGCCGGGGGCGGGCGGGTGTGAAAGCAACCGAACTGAGATCATCATTGCCGCCGCGAAAGAGGTCGGGCGACCTCTATTCTTTTCACTGCTGGTGATTGCCGTGTCATTCCTGCCGATTTTTGCCCTGGAAGCGCAGGAAGGACGGCTCTTCACGCCGTTGGCCTACACCAAGACCTTTTCGATGCTCTTTGCCACGGCGCTCTCGGTGACATTGGCACCTGTGCTGATGGTGTTGTTGATTCGTGGGAAGGTCCGCCCTGAAGCCAAGAATCCGCTGAACCGATGGCTCATTGCCCTGTATCGGCCCATCCTTTCAGGTGCCCTGCGAGTTCGGTGGCTGACCGTGGGAGTAGCAGTTGTGGCTGTGGCCCTTACAGTGCCGGTGTTCTCTCGACTCGGCGCGGAATTTATGCCGCCGCTGAATGAAGGAACGATTCTTTACATGCCGACCACCGTCCCAGGCCTTTCGATTCCCGAAGCGACGAAGGTTTTGCAGGTTCAGGATCAGTTGCTCATGACCTTCCCGGAAGTGGAGCGAGTGTTCGGTAAAATGGGGAAAGCTCCGACCGCTACCGATCCAGCCTTCGTGGGAATGGCCGAGATTACGGTCACTCTCAAGCCGGAATCTCAATGGCGGCCAGGCATGACCTGGGATCGGTTGCTGGATGAGATGGATGCCAAACTGCGCATCCCTGGCTTTCCGAACATCTGGTGGATGCCGATCCAGACTCGCACGGAAATGATCACGACCGGTGTCCGAAGTCCGGTCGGCATCAAGGTGCTGGGGCCGGACTTGAAGACGATCGAGCGAATCGGCCTAGAAATCGAGCAGGCCTTGGCGCCCGTGCCCGGCACCAAAAGTGCCTTCGCCGAGCGACTCAATGAGGGCTACTACTTGGATCTGATCGTCAATCGGCGTGAAGCGGCCCGTTATGGCCTGACGGTGGGCGATGTGCAAACGGTGATCACTTCGGCCATCGGGGGAGAAACCGTGACCACCACGGTCGAAGGTCGGGAACGCTACCCGGTTAATGTTCGCTACAAGCGTGAGTTACGCGATGATCCGGACCGGCTCAAACGAGTGCTGATTCCCACCCCGACCGGCGCGCAGATCCCCCTTGGACAAATCGCGGAAATGGTGATTACGCAGGGACCGCCGTCGATCGCGGATGAAGCAGGAGCGCTGGCCGGTCTGGTGTCGGTGTCAGTCGGTGGCCGCGACTTGCGTGGCTATGTTCAAGACGCCCAACGAGCAGTCCGCGAGCTGGTGACGCTCCCGTCCGGGTACCGGCTGATCTGGACCGGGCAATACGAACATCTGGTGAGGGCGGAAGAGCGATTAAAATTGGTGATCCCTGTGACCCTAGCTGTGATTCTGTTGCTCCTGTATCTCAATTTCCACTCGCTCGCAAAATCGCTGATCGTGCTCTTGTCCGTCCCCTTCGCCGTGATCGGCGCGATCTGGTATCTCCATTACCTCGGCTACAACCTCAGTGTGGCGGTCTGGGTGGGGATCATCGCACTGGCCGGCGTGGCAGCGGAGACGGGTGTGGTGATGCTCGTCTATCTCGACGAAGCGTATGAGGGGCGTGTGCGCGAAGATCACATGGCCACGGCGCAGGACCTCCGAGAAGCGATCATGGAGGGTGCGGTTCAGCGCGTGCGACCGAAGATGATGACGGTGGCGGCGATCATGGGCGGCTTGCTCCCGATCATGTGGACCACCGGTACCGGCGCCGACGTGATGAAACGGATTGCCGCGCCGATGATCGGGGGCATGATCTCCTCAACTATCCTGACCTTATTGGTCATTCCTGTCATCTATGCCTTATGGCGTGGGCTTGGTTTGTCACGGCGCTTCTCCCCCTCCTCTGAAGCAACATCGAAATGAAAGGCCAGATCCTGACGTTGAAAGGTCGCCACAAAACTTCCTCCCTCCAACATAACCCGCCTTTCAGTTATGGTGTATTAATCTGTTGTCTCCTCAACACGACTGGGCATGATGGTATTCGTGAACCAGAGCATGCCCGCGACCTTTGCTCAGTAACCATCGATTCACCGGCACAGCTGCCAAAAATGCCAGCACCAATGAAAAAGCCAAGCTGTCCCAAAACAAGAGCGTGCCCAGGCCCGCATCCATGGCTCCTGGAATAATCAACATCACGGCGTTATCGATGACTTCCATAGTCGTAATGGATAACGTGTCGGACGCGAACGCGAGACCAAGCGCCGGGCGTAATGCCACGCCATGCTTTAACAGCGGTTTGATGGTCAGCAGATACCCAAACACGAAAGCCAGTGCTACTGACACGGCGACAGTCGTTGTATTGGCCAGACCCAGATATGTCCCCACGACCATGCCCAGAACTTCTCCAATTGCGCACCCGGTCAGACAATGGGCTGTCGCAGAAAAAGCGAGTGAGGTCAGTGATGCGGCCTGATGACCAGCCGGATGCTGATGCGAAGTAGAGTGGTCATGAATTATTGACGCATCCTTCGATTCAGACTCCAGTGAATGTTCCTGATGAACCTTATACCCGAGCGCCTCTGTGGCCTTAACGATGTCTTCTCGCGAGATCTTACGAGGGTCGAATGAGACCGTGGCGCTTCCGACCTGCACCGAGTGCACATGCACACTATCTAAGTTCTTCAAGGTCTGGGTAAGTTCTTCGACGCAATGCCCACACGACATACCGTCAATCTGTACTGTCAATATCTGCATGACTACCTCCTTATCGTCTATGGGTTATGAGGCGATTCATTCGCCTCGTACACCTCTACAGACGGAAGGAGAGAAAGGATGTTACAGTTCAATCGGAAACAATTGGCAAATGGATGAAATCTCGCGAGGTTTTAGGCTTCTTTGCAAGTGCAGTTCAGACAACCATGCGTACTGCACACGCCGCATGACCGCTCCAAGCTTTGTCGTAAGGCCTGCCTGGCGCGATGAAGGCGAACCGTTGCATTATTGGGCGTGATCTGCAAGTCTTTCGCGACGACGGAGACGGTTTCTCCCGCCAAATCAATCCGCCGGATCAAGTCCGAATAGGCTGGACGAAGGACCGATATCGCATCATCCAGACAGCGGCACACCGTCGCTCTGATTTCATCCAACGACGGTACATGATCGTCGCCTAAGACCTTGGCTTGTTCTACAAAATCGCTGCGCCGGGCTTTCTCGGACGCTTTTGAACGATAGTAATCGATCACGGTATTGCGAAGTATGCGATAAAACCATGGGACTACGCTCTCTTCGTTATTCAGCGAATGCTGTTGCTGAATAGCTTTGACCAAGCTCTGCTGAAGCAGGTCCTGGACGATGAAGTCATCCTCCACCCGACGGCGCAAGAAAGACTCGAAAAGAGATCGATTCTCTGTAAGACGATGAATGACGGAGTCGGCATCTGAAGACGAGCCGGGTTGTTCCTTCTTTGGCATAGCCATGACAATCCCTTTCGTATCGCATTATACCCGCAGCTCAGGTCGGCAAGAATCCAATCTTCTGCGACAATCCTTTTCTGGTGTAGAACACGCCCGTATGCTCACCACAAATCGAATTTGGCTCGGTTTGCGCCGTCTTGACGCACCAGCCTGGCTGTTTCGCCGAAGCTTAGGTCGAACGCCAGGCCGACAAACGGTGGCAAACACTCAGATATCTTCTTCCGGTACCACATGACGCAGTTAGCTACAGTTGGTCGATGCGCAACTGTCCAGAAATGCCTCACTACTTGCATATAGCAGATCGACCTCATAACTGCAGGAGTTCCAAACGTTGGGAATAACCTTTTTCCCATGAAAGTCTACGGATTGGTTTCCTGGCATTATTGATGCTTCTTGCTTACACGAAGTTTCCGGCTTTGGTACATCTGCCGGAATCAGCATAACCGAATGCGTTGAGGGGTCGATGTCGCACTATAAGGTGATTTCCTCCACTAACATATGTTTCATGATTCTGGCCTTTGCCTTCTGCCAGGTGATCGGGGCGATGTGTGCCGTGCCTGATTTGCTATTACCAGAAGACCATGCAGAGCTAGCTGAAGATATGAAGGGTATGACTTGTCCGATGGACGGGACCATCATGTGCCCGCCATCGCTCACCGCGTCGCCTGAGCGTCAGCTAAAGAACAGTATGGTCGTGGTATTTGATCCTGTTTTGTCTCTCGTCAGAGGTCCGGAAGTACCCAAGAGTGTCTCTCTTGAGATGATATG
>CAZPNQ010000177.1:0-5468 GCA_964587955.1 uncultured Nitrospira sp. | reverse complement strand
GTCCGGGTCTTCGAGAAGCGCGGAATTCAGGGCGTTGGCGAAGGAAAGTGTATGCACCCCAAGTTCGCGTTGATTGACCAGGCATTTTTTGGATTTATGGACGAATTCGATAGGATCTTCGATGGTGATAATGTGCCCCTCAAACGTGTTGTTCAGATAGTCGACCATCGCCGCAAGCGTGGTGGACTTTCCGGATCCGGTCGGTCCGGTCACCAAGATCAACCCTTTTTCCTTGTCGCACAGCTGCCGAAGAATCGGCGGCATCCCGAGTTTTTCCAATGGCAGAATGGTGGTTGGAATATTTCGGAAAACGGCACCGAGCCCCCGCTGTTGTACAAACACGTTGACGCGGAACCGGGCGATGTCCCCAAGTTCGAAGGAAAAATCACATTCACGCTTTTCTTCGAAGGTCTTCCGTTGAGCGTCATTCATCATGTCATAGATGAGGGCGTGTGTTTCATCGGACGTGAGAGGAGGATGGTCGAGTTTTTTCAGGTCGCCTTGGATTCGGATCATGGGAGGTTCGCCGGCGCTGATATGACAGTCTGACGCGCCTTCTTTTACAGAGAAGGTCAATAGTTTGGAAATATCCATCGCCTTGTGATCCTCAGTGGTATGAGTGGCTTGGGAGGTGAAAATCTCCTGTGCATCATGCCACAGCGAAGCCGGAAAGCAAGAAAATAGCCGGAAAACGCTGCAAGACGGTGGAAGGCTGAGGTTAAGGCTAAGGTTAAGATCGAGCAAGATTGTACCCCTTACCCTATCCTCAACCTCATCCTTAACCTTCACACCGCTAGAGGAGTCCGGTCTCACGACCCGCGAGGTCCAAGGCCTGAAGCGCTTCGTCGATCTGCTCAGCCGTGTGTTCCGACGTCACCGTGAAGCGTATGCGGCTGGTTCCGTCCGGAACGGTCGGTGGCCGAATGGCGGTAGCGTATACACCGTGAACGAGTAGCCGTTCGGCTAATGCTGACGCGGCGGCCGCGTCGCCTACCAAAATCGGCAGAATCGGACTGTCGGTCTGAGTCATCCGGAAACCGAGCGTCTGCATTCCATTGAATAACCGTTGCCGATTCGACCAAAGCCGCGTCCGACGTTCAGGTTCGCGTTGAATGACCGCGATGGCAGCGACGGCAGCGGCTGCGATCGCAGGTGGAAGAGCAGTTGTGAAAATAAACGGACGGGCCACGTTGATCAAATACTGGATCAGGTCGTCAGGCCCGACGATATAGGCGCCATGGCTCCCCAGTGCTTTACTGAGCGTTCCCATGTGAAAAGGGATTCGCTGCTCCAGGCCGAATTGCTCGATCGTTCCACGACCGGTCGGCCCCATGATGCCGGTCCCATGGGCATCATCGACATATAACGTCGCATCATAGCGCTCGGCGAGCGACACCAGATCCGACAATGGCGCGACATCGCCGTCCATGCTGAACAACCCTTCCGTGATGATGAGCGTGGGACGACTCGCGGGCCGCCGTCGAAGCAAGGACTCCAGATGAGTGCAGTCGCGATGGCGGAAGACCCGGAAATCGGCTCGGCTCAGTCGACATCCGTCAAGAAGGCTGGCATGGCATAAGCGATCCGCGAAGATCAGTCCTCCTTGCCCGATGAGGCTCGGAATAACGCCGATATTCGCCATATAACCGGATCCGAACAGGAGAGCGGCCTCCGTCCCCTTAAACGTCGAGAGGGACGTTTCAAGATGCAGGTGAGGAGGGAGAGTGCCACTGACCAGCCGAGAAGCCCCGGATCCCGCCCCATATTGTTCTGTCGCATTTATCGCGGCCGGCACGACTTCCGGATGGGTCGCAAGTCCCAGATAATCATTGGAAGACAGCAAGATGACCTGATGCCCTGCATATTGGATGGTTGGCCCTGTGCCTGATTCAAGCGGAGACAATCGGCGCATGAGGGATCGGTCCGCTAATTGTTGCAGTTTGCGTTGAAACATGTTGATTCGAAATGTTCCTTAGCCCGCATTCTTCATGACGGTTCGTGACGAAACCGCCAAGACGCTACGCGAGACGGACACGCGGAGCCTTGAGGGACCAAAGCATACTTGAAACAGTATGTTGAGGTCACGAAAGGTGAGCCTGTCCGCCTGGCCACAAGAACCCGTGGCCAGGCTTGTCGCAGCGGCGTATCGGCGATTGCAGTAGAAACGCTCATGAATAATGCGGGCTAGAATCTCGACAGCATCGTGACCATACAGCACGTACGTTTCGATTGCATTGACAATGGGAATTCATCCTTAGTATAAAGCAAAGGTTCTGGTGCAGAAAGCCGTGCCTCAACCCTTATTAAAGTGATGATTTCCGATGACATACCGAATTAAAGTTCCGCCTCGGACATTGCCGGTGGATGAAGCGCATCTTGTGAGCGGGCTTGAACACTGGATGTTCGGACTGGCGAACTATCGCTGGTCGATTGTGGTCGGGTTCACGCTTCTCCTTTTGATGGGAGGAGGGATCTGGGGCGTCTTTTGGTATGACGCACAAAATGCCAGCAAGGCTCAGGAGTTGGAACGGGAAGCGACCGTCCATCTCTTTGCACGTGCAGCCAATGATCCGCAGAAATCGGCAGCCAACCTGAAAGAAGCGATTGTTCTGTACAAGAGGGTGGTCGATGAGTTCCCTCGGACGCCGACGGCTCCGCTCGCGCAGTTCAGTCTCGGAAATGCTTACCTTCAGTCAAACGATCTCCCATCAGCGATCGAAACCTATAACCGGTTCATCTCGACATATGGGTCTCAGGTGTCGCTTCTCGGGCTTGTCCACCAAAAACTAGGATATGCCTATCTTCTCAAGGGAGATCTCGACCACGCGGCCAAGGCCTACTCGACGATCCTCGAGATTCCCGGTGCGCTAAATCGGGATTACGCGCTCTTTGAACTTGCCAGATTGGAAGAGAATCGCTCCAAGCCCGATGAAGCTGTGAAGCACTACCAGGATCTGATGAAGACCTATCCAAATTCTCCGCTGACGAGCGAGGCCGCCATGCGTGTGAAGGTGATCGAGGCCAAGAAAACTCCGGACCCATCTCCTGCGGCAACATCTGTCCTTTCCACCCCTTCGAAGCCACCCAAGCCGTAGACAATCTACTGCTGAGGAGCAGTTGGTGCAGCGACCTCCGCGAGAATGCGGTCTGCTACCGACCGATGTTCAAACGTTCACCGGCTTTAATAACCGGACTGGAAAGGTTATTGCGGGCTTTGAGGGTGTTGATGGGAATCCTGAATCTGCGAGAGATTTTTTCAAGCGTGTCGCCTCCCCGGACCCGATACCAGTGAGAGGAGGAACCGGTTTTGACCTGTCGAACCTGTCGATCTTGAATCGCCGGTAGGGGAGGAAACTTGTGCGTGGGAACTCGTTCGATCAATTCCAACACTTTAGAGCTCATCCCAACTGGAACCTTCAGATGGTAGGCTGTATCGCCAGGGGGCGTGGCATCTCGCCGCAGCTCGGGATTCAGTAATCGGAGCTCGGCGTACGGAATACCTGTCACATTGGCAATTGCGCGAAAGTGCAAGGGACGGGTGACCACGACCTCCTCAAATTGATGAAGAGGGGCAGGGTCCTGATTGAACCCATATTGGTCGAGATTCTTCGCAATGATGGTCGCAGCCATGATCCGGGGAACGTACTGCTTTGTCTCCCGCCGAATGAGTTTCGTTCGTGAGATCTCCGAGAAAGACTCCGCCTGTGCCCTCTGAAGGGCCCGCATAACCTTTCCTTCTCCGGCATTGTACGCAGCCATGGCCAACGGCCACGCACCGAATAAATCATAGAGGTCCCGCAGATACCGCGCCGCAGCGACAGTGGATTTGATAGGGTCCCGTCGTTCGTCGACGTAGGGGTCTATGCGCAACCCATAGAGTTGTCCGGTCCCTTTCATAAACTGCCATGGACCCGTGGCTTTTGCCCGTGAGTAGGCGTACGGGTTAAAGCCGCTCTCGACAAGAGAGAGATTCACAAGGTCGCTCGGAAGGTCGAACTCGGCGAAAATATTTTCGACCAGCGGGCGATAGCGGCTGAAGCGGAGGAGCCATTGTTCGAACCTATTTCGAATGGAGATATTGAAAAAATGAATATGGCCTTGCACGGTCTGATCAATGACGACAGGAATATTGTACAGAGGACCTCGAGCATCCGCACTGGCGGCGCCTGGAGCATTTGGAGCCGCCTCAGGACCTTCGGTCAACGGGAGATCAGGAGAAGGGAGCGTGGACTCAGGCTCTAGTTCAGGTTCCAGAGGAACCAGGTTTGAATCAATGCCATCATCCTCTTGCAACGATTCCGTTGTATTGACAGGATTACCCTGAGCGAGGCTTTCGTACGGCAACAACAGGGTAGCGCCGAGCAGGAGAACCGCAGCGATCATTGCTGGGGGCCTCCACAGCCTGGCGCAGTTTGTTGTCATGGATGGTATCGACAGCATCAAAGAAACTAGCCTATCGATCGAATGCAAACTTGTCAAGAAATCGAGTTGGGAAGGCGGCGGCACCTTCGTAATTATACCGGCAGAAGGAAAGACATGACGTGGGACAACCTAAATACAGGTTCTACGCTTCATCAGGGGAAAACTCCTGATGTCGTCTTCGTTTACGACGGTCGATTTCTTGACAGTCTCCCAGCGCAAATGATAGCGTACCGCCTCTCCCAGTGGTCCCCCACCAGAATCGCTTTGTAAGGAGGTTCGTTCGATGTTGAAGCGTTATCTTTTGGCTCCTGGCCCAACGCCCGTACCGCCGGAAGTGTTGCTGGCGATGGCTCGTCCGATCATCCACCATCGTGCACCTGAGTTCGATCCGATATTTGCGGAGGTCCGCGAAGGATTGAAATGGTTGTATCAAACGCGCCACGATGTCCTGATGTTGGCGGCATCCGGCACCGGCGGCATGGAAGGCTCGGTCTCGAACTTTTTGTCTCCCGGCGACAAGGCCCTCTACGTCAACGGGGGTAAGTTTGGAGAGCGGTGGGGCAAACTCTGCAAGACCTTCGGAGTGCAGGCAACCGAGATCAAGGTTGAATGGGGACATGCGGTCAATCCTCAGCAAGTTGCCGATGCGCTCAAAAAAGATCCCTCGATCAAGGCAGTGTATGTGCAAGCCAGCGAAACCTCGACGGCGGTCGCTCATGATGTCAAGGCGCTTGGTGAGATCGTTAAGAACTACGATAATACCATTTTGGTAGTCGATGCCATTACAGCCTTGGGTGTATTTGACATCAAGACTGATGCATGGGGTCTGGACGTCGTGATCACCGGTTCTCAGAAGGCCCTGATGCTGCCTCCCGGCATGGCATTTGTCAGTGTCAGCGATAAGGCATGGGCATTGGCCGACAAAGCCAAAAATGCCGCGTTTTATTTCAACTTCAAAAAGGAACGCGAAAATCAGATCAAGAATCAGACTGCCTTCACACCGGCCGTCTCGCTTGTGATCGGCCTTCAAGAGGCGTTCCGAAGGA
>CAZPNQ010000176.1:0-6035 GCA_964587955.1 uncultured Nitrospira sp. | reverse complement strand
TCTCTCCTTTTCGTCTGCCCGTGAGGTGCCTTCTGCCTCGTCGATGCGCTGCCTGTTCTAATTCCTGAAACGATCGGTCGGCTGACATTCGCCTTAATAGCAAAAAGTCTCTTCGATCCGACGGCTGTACGACGAACTACCTGGTTCGTGAACGATCATCTCCCTCCTTTCTTTAGAAACGTCAAGAAGCCAGTGGAAGCTATCCGAACTAACCAGCGAGGACTCAAGATAGATGTTTTCGTGTAACGTGCGTTGTATGGGAAGGGCGCTGTCGAGTGATGTGCGGCTGCAACTATGCCGAATGATCATTCAGCTTGTTCCTCCGCGAGGCGACGAAATTGTATACAAATGCAGCCTTTCCGTCAAGGAAGCTGTTCCCTCATCGACACAGACGGTTTGTCCGCAAACCTAAACAGGAAACCACTTCCAACCTAACAGCCTATCATTCGAATGTCTTTAGAAATCCCTTCTCGAACGCTGCACATGTCCGTCTATGAGGATCACGTTCACATAGACTTCGAAGCAAGAACCGTAAGGATAGTACGAATTATAAGTTGGTGACACTTCCGTGCCATAACTATCCCCTGACGATTCTCGATTCTCAACTTTCCTCCCATACTCATCGACCGTTGAGGATGAAGTGGAACGGCTTTCAGCTCTTAGCATCCGAGGGGTGACATAAATGATTTATTTTCCTGAAAGCAGTGACTCGTTATTTATGATCCCGATACGTTCACTACATTCCTGCAAAAGCTATTTTCCATGATGGAAGCAGTGAAAGCTCGGTGAGCGCTACACCATATAGTTCAGCGTTGAAAATGAAAAACCGACGCCGCAAGACATTGTGCTTGCGGCGTCGGTCTTACTGATACTGAACTACTATTAATCCGTAGCTAGATTAAGGACTTCATAACATGTCCTTGTGCTATGTATCTAAACCCTCCTCTCGAGCCACCCCGACATAAGCACCTTGCGAGGCGTTCGTTTTCGCAGTCATCGGCGAGGTCTGCGCGGGCAGCACATGCTCACCGGTCTTGTCCGTGGACAGGCAGAGCGAGCAGATGTAGCCCTGATGAACGGCAGCCTTGATCATGTCCGGGCGCTCATAATCATGATGGCAGACATGGCATTTCAGGTGCTCTCCGGACGGGTTGCCGTATTGATCGTACATCGGCAGAGCAATACCATCATCGGTGCGTCGCAGGTAATACTTGCCCCTGGTGGCAATGGCGATGATCGGCGGGAGCACCAGCGCGAGCCCGATCGCCACCAGCGGTGAGTACGGCCGTAATGTTTCGCCGAGTCCGCCGAAGAATGCGATAACGGACAAGCCAGCGGCGATCAGCATCGACCCGAAGCCCACGGGGTTGAAGTCGTACAGCATCCCGCGACGGAACTCTGGCGTGATCGGCGAAAGCTTCAGCAGATACTTGTTGAAGATGATGTCCGAGGCCACCACCACGACCCAGGCCATGCCACAGTTGGCGTAGAACCCGAGGATGGTGTTCAGGAAGTCGAACATGTTCGCTTCCATGAGGATCAGCGCGATCAGCAGGTTGACCCCGAGGAACACCAGACGGCCCGGATAGTGTTTGGTCACGCGGGTGAATGCATTCGTCCATGCCAGCGAGCCCGAGTACGCATTGGTCACGTTGATCTTGATTTGGCTGATCACCACGAGCACGACCGCCAGCGTCATCGCGAGCCAGCCCGGCAGGAAATTCTGGTAGATCTCCAGGAACTGGTGCACCGGCTGGTTGGCGATGCCGGCGCTGTTCGCGACATTGGTGATGAGGTAGACCGCTAGGAACAGCCCCACCACCTGCTTGACGGCGCCGAAGATGACCCAGCCCGGCCCGGCCAGGAACATCCAGGTCCACCAGCTACGCTTGTTCTCGGGAGTCATCGGCGGCATGAACCGCAAGTAGTCGTTCTGTTCGGCAATCTGCGCAATGAGCGACAAGCAGACACCGGCAGCCAACAACGTGGAGCCGAGGTCGAACCCGGCCTTGCCGCTCTCACCAGCGTAGGCAAAGAACTGGCCGACCGAATCCGGATGACTACTGACCAAATAGACAAACGGAGCGACCATCAGGATGAGCCAGAGGGGAGTCGTCCATACTTGAAGCGTCGACAGCACTTTCATGCCGTAGATCACCAGTGGGAAAATGATGAGCGTCGACACCGCGTACCCCATCCACAGAGGGATGCCGAGCCCAAGTTGGAGTCCCTGGGCCATGATGGAGCCCTCGAGTGCGAAGAAGATGAAGGTGAACGTTGCGAAGATGACGTTGGTGACGACCGAGCCGTAGTAACCGAACCCGCTGCCGCGCGTCACGAGGTCGAGGTCCATGTTGTACCGGGCTGAGTAGTAAGCGACGGGAAAGCCGGTCAGCATCACAACGACGGCGAAGATCAGGATTCCCCATAGCGCGTTTGTCGTGCCGTACGAGATGCCGACGTTGGCGCCGATAGCGAAGTCGGCAAGGTAGGCTATGCCGCCGAGGGCCGAGATGCCGACGACCCCTGTCGACCACTTGCGATAGCTGCGCGGCGCGAACCGCAGCGTGTAGTCCTCCAAGGTTTCCTTGCTGGCAGTCATGGTGTCGAGATCTGCCTCGTCCACCTCTGATTTCCTTCTGACCTCTGGTGTTATTGTTGGCAAAGCGAATACCTCCTTGTTTCGTGATGTGACGACTGTTCCCATCGCCAGCTATGCATTGATCGCCAAGTCGGCTGGGCTTGCCGCGGCGATGTGGGTCGGCTGGACGATTGTCCGTACGAGGTAGCTCTCAGCGCCGTTTCCAGGTCCCTGGTTTATTTGCACCATATTCCGAGAGCATGAAGATTTCATGAAGAGATCATGAAGGAGAGATGAAAAATTCTTCATATATGTCGCAACGTGATCGAGACAGGCGGACTCTGTGGTGCTTTCGTGTCTATGGTGCATAACCCTTATAGCTCTGCTTCGTTGGCCAACTTGCCCGATTGATGCCCTTGTACTTCTTTGGCGGTCAACACACGTAGGGTTGCTCCCTTGGACCCGTTCCTTATCGGACTGCGCGAGTCATTCCGCTCCTCTCGTGTCGTCCACCATTTCATAAAAGACGGGAGTACACCTATCGGGGAAATCCTGAAAAACAAACTGCAGATCACTGAAGAGAGCCAGAGAAGTAATCGAAGGCTCGGGAATGCGGACATGAAGGGGAGATCTGTAGGGTCAGCACACAGTTTGACCTTTTACGATCGATAACAATTTGTAGTCGGTACCGGATGGATGCAATGGTAAAGGGGGCGTGGGCTGCAACTTGAAACTGCGTCTTTTCGATTGTCATTGAAGAGCAATGATGTTGAGACTAGAACCATCTCAAAATCAATTTTCGAGGTTGGCAGTGTCTTACAACTTAAGCCCTAAGCATAACGAGGGGTCGTATCTGGCCAACAATGCGTGTGTCGGCCCGTTAGGGGCAGGAGCTTGCGCTCGATCGGAACGTCAGTTTTGATTTGGAGATAGGTTCTAAACAAACGACCGGACACAGACGGGACAATGGTCTTTTGTTTTTGCCGGATGTTCCTGTTACACTGCGCGTCGCTTGAACCTTGCACCCGACATGATGAATTTTTCTCAACGCTCTTCTTTCACGTTGGCGCTAAACCTTCTCGCGTTTGGCTGCCTGGGTCTCATGGCCATTGGTTGCGCCGGCCCTCCTCCTCCCATACCCATTCATGAAGCTCCACTTGGCACAGTGTTTCTTGAGAATGTCTCTGACACCTCATTCCAAGCTGCGCATCCCATCAAATTGTCCGAGACGACCATCTCAGATATCCTGCGAGGCGTACATACGAAAGAAAAAACCGGCCTCTTATTGCTGCTGGGCAAGGCATTGAAGTCAACGAATCTGAATGATATTCGCACATTCTCCGAGGATGATATTGCGTTCCTGACCCCGCATATCGCCACCGCCCTCGCTCAAGCAACTCCCAATCAGCGGGTGGGATTCCAAGTCTATTCTTCGCCAGTGATTTCACAAACTCCGAAAGTAACCCAACATAGAGAAACGACGTCCGGGAAGCTGTTCGCAGACGGCCTATCGCTGCATTTCACCTTGACCCAGTATCGATATCACCCAGGGAAAAAGTCCAAGGCCAGCCAAAAAGAACCACGTCCGCCTGCCGATACGGATGGCCTACGCGACCGGGAAGTCACCTTCTTGCCGGAGGCTGCACTGCGACCGGACGTCTACGATCGGTCGAGCTGGATTGGAAACTCTGAAGACCGGTCGCTCGCCATTGACTATCAACTGCTGGCGAGAGTCCTTGCAGCCCCTCAACCTTCTGCGACTCAACCAGTCTCGGTGGTGACGGTGCCAGCGGCACAAACGCCGACGATTCCTGCTCAAGCGCCTCCGGTTGTAAAACAGGATCCGGACCTGCAGGCCTTTAAGGAAGAGATGAAGGCTCTCCGGAAAAAAGTGGACGAGCAGGAGGCTGAACTCCAGCGGCTCAAGAACTCGCCATCTAAGAAAAAACCGACCCCATAACTGATTACTGCGCGGAAGGGACAGGATCCAACAGCTCATCGAGCTGAACGGACGTCTGAAGCTCTGCACTGGCTGACTGTTCCTCACTCATCTCAATCAACTCGTTCTCAGACGAGGCGTCTCCGTCGTCCATCGGAAGGAGTGATTGCTCTGCCTCACCCAGTTCCTTGAATTCCCGAAGTGGGGGAAGCTGAGAAAGATCGCCCAAGCCGAAATGTTCGAGAAAGAATTTGGTCGTCCCGTACATGATTGGACGCCCAGGGACTTCTTTACGCCCGACGATCCGCACTAATTTCCGCTCCAACAGCGTACGCAATACACCGGCGGTTTCCACCCCACGGATTTCTTCGATCTCCGACCGCACCAACGGCTGCTTGTAGGCAATGATCGCCAATGACTCCAGGGCGGATCTGGATAGTTTTGCCGACGTCTTGGCCTTGTCCAGCCGCTTGACCCAAGGGGCATAGTCCTGCTTCGTAACGAGACGGTACCCGCCCGCTACAATAGCCAGCCGCACTCCGCGCCCTTCGTGCTCGAGCGCTTGACCTATATTTCGCAAGGCCTCTTCCACGTCAACCTTTGATACGCTTCCCATAACGTCCACAAGGCGCGCCAAGGACAGCGGCTCTGAAGAAACGAAGAGCAGTGCTTCCAGAATCCCTTGGAGCTCACCCGTGCCTTGCGCCTGATTGTGATCGAATCTCTGAGCAAGAGGCGATCCATTCGACTTTCCAATGTCCATCGTGTCGGCCTCCGGCACATCATGAACCAGGTCCGCCGTCAGTGGCGTCATGCTCTCCTCCATTCTCCATCGACATCATCAAGCTCTGCGGGATCGGGTACCAAGGAGAACATTCGTGAGACCAAAATCGGTCCGAATGTTTCGGCTTGGAATACACGAGCAATCCGGAGTTTCATCAATTCAAGTAATGCCAAGAACGTCACGACGACCATCATTCGATGCCCTACTCCTTCGAACAACGCCGCAAACGAGATTGAGTCTTTGCCTTCGAGCGTTTCAAGAATGAGATTCATCCGCTCACGAACCGTGAGATTGTCCGGAACGATCTCGATGAGCCGGCTGCCAGGGTTCCGCTCGAGCACTTCCTTGAGTGCATCAACCAGATCAAACAGGGAGACATTCTCTAACGGAAGATCCTCCTCCACCTCTTCGACCGGCGGAGCTTGCTCGCGCCAAAAGATTTCGCGCCACACCTTTTCCTGGTCATCGAGCTGACGTGCCGCCTCTTTGAACGCCTTATACTCGAGCAATCGTCGAACGAGTTCTTCCCGAGGGTCAGGCCCCTCCTCATCCTCGTCGGCAGTTTCATCCACCGGCAGCAGCATTTTGGATTTGATCTGCAATAATGTCGCCGCCATGACTAAAAAATCCCCCGCCACGTTCAGATTGAGTTCTTCCATGGCTTCCAGATACTCGAGGTATTGCTGGGCAATCATGGCGACGGGGATATCGTAGATATTGATCTCATTCTT
>CAZPNQ010000175.1:0-6139 GCA_964587955.1 uncultured Nitrospira sp. | reverse complement strand
TTGTCCAGCTTGCCTGCATCACCATGCTCCTGAGGCAATTTTGAGATAGGTTCTACATGGAATGAGGGTGAGACTATAAGTCAAGAAATACAATAACACTACTCCCTTAATAGGGGGGTGTTGCTCCGCTTTCACGGACACCAAACTAAGGCTCATACTTCCCACGGAGCACCTGATCCTATCGGATCTTGAGCACGCCGCCTTTGATGACCGTCTTCAGCAGTTGAGCCGTATTTGATACCCGCAGTTTCTTCATCATGTTGGCGCGGTGGGCTTCGACGGTTTTGACGCTGATCTTCAGCCGACGACCGATTTCTTTGTTCCTAAATCCCGCCCAAATCAATTCCACAATTTCTAGTTCACGACCCGTAAGTGCCTCCGGTCGTCTGGTGCGCGGAGGGGGCATGAGATCGACATAGGATTTGCGAGGTCGTGATTCCGGGTGTTTTAACCATAGTGGTTAGCCTCCATATATTTATCTAAGCATACTAAATATATGTAGAATTTTTTAGCACGGACCGTGAATGCCCGGTACCGAGGACCGACTCGCCCGATCGTCAGACCGAACACCAAATCGGAGGGCATCGTCTGTCAAGCATGCACGCGATATGTGCAATGGGGAGAACGTACTATTGTGCGGACAGACTAGCGGAATAGCGGCATAGTGGGACTCGCGTATGGATCAGCCTTCTCGGTCACCAGCCAGCACTCCTCCTGAAGGCTACCGCCCTCTAGGACAGGCGGCAGCCATGTTTCTGAAGGCCTTTCCGAATCGGATTGCTTCGATGAACGTGAGCCCCACGGATCCGCTTAGGGATGAGGTCGGATCGGCGGGAATGGTCGTCGCGAGGGAATTACCCCTCTATGGCAGGAATGCTTCCTCGAAGATCTTTGAGCCCATCCGCCCAATCCATATGTTCGTCTTAAGCGAGGACCTCACCCGAGCCGAGCATAAGATGTGGCCCACGGCACCCGGTGGCACGTATACCGATTTGGCCGTGCAGGTAGATGAGTTCAATTCATACCTACGCAAGGAAATAAGACTGAATCTCATGGGCTCCCGCCGCAGTGCCTAACGACTGAGCCTCACACTTCTTCCCCCCCACATTTCCCTCTAAGAGAATAATCTGTGTTTCTCCTCTGACAATAACTCTGGTCGGAGCTGGTATGAGCAAGCTGTCACCCGGCTTGAGTCGGGCCATGCATGTGCTCTAAATACCCGTTCTTGCAAAACTTCTTTTGCAGGAAGCCTCTCGCCGTGTGACTTCTCCACAACGCGGTATACTAGATTCTTTGGGGAGTGGATCCATGAACAAACCACATACCAAGTTTCTGTGCCAAAAGTGCCATGCGGAAGCAGAGCCTAAAAAGAGGCCTCTCGTCACTGAGTGGACTGGAAACTGTCAGAAATGTGGAGCGTGGGCGCCACTCTATGCGAGTCGTTCCCTGCCAGTTCTTCATCTCACATACTAGTTGGCAACAGGCTCCTGCGGTCCTCGATGACGGGCTGATGTCCACCCCTCATGAGGGCTCCTCATGCTGTTCCTCGTTCGTCCTGCACTGGTTGTGTTGCCACTCGCCGGGGTGTCCTTTTCCGTGGGGTGCCCTGTTGAAAGACTCTGGTTTTGGGAAAGCCAGGGGGGGAAACGTGCGCTAGTAATAAAATCCTATGGCCTCTCTATTGAGAGGGGCGTTTGCCCGTGTCATCGCTGACGTGAGCAATTCCCTCCCCTGATCTGATTATCGAGCCTAACCTGGTACGCCCACCCGCTCACTTCTTATCGGTGAACTCCACAATGTCGGCACTAATTGTAATCTTAGGAATCGAGAAAAGAATAAGGTAAAGCAAGGATTCATCCTGCGTTTGGTTAGCGAGCGCAATAGACCGGCCTTCCAGAGCATGGCCCGAGGATTGATACAAGTCGGATTTGGCCTCAGCAAAAGTTGGTTTCGTAATTGGAATCAAACCCAATAAGTAAAACCCGCTACTGCTACCAGTGGCACCGGCTTTAACAAGTTTGTAGTTATTCTCGCTAAGCCTGACCTCAGTCCCTGTCGATTGTTGAAATTTCCCGACAGTGCCGCCGCATCCCGTCAATAGGATGGCGATAACGCATACACTGAGGAATATACTTCTCCGTTTCATAATGACCCTCCTATAGGGCTTCTGAAGCCTTTAAGCGCAGGTGTCCACTCACTCAATGGTCAAAAATTTCGACGCTGCGCCGTGTCGCTCATTATGGAGAAGAATCCAGAATTGAATAGAGCCATTTATGTAGGTCCAAATTCCTCTATGTGGTTTCGTAGATAGTCGATGGGTCTGTGTTTGCGGTCTAGGGTGACCTGCGCCAGATACGTGTATATACCGACGGGTTCCCTACTAGGCCACCCGTCCTGCCGAAACATGCCAGGGGGGTCTTTCCTGCCTGGTGTTATTACAGTGTTAAGAATGATGCCAAAGACGTGAAGAGACCGGCAAAGAGAGACAAAGAGAAACAAATGCCTTCAGCTAACCCTGGAGCGAGAGAAGAGGGAATCGCCCCTCCTATCAAGGATTCCAGCGATTCCCCCTTCCACAGTCTGTCCCTCGGCACCACTTCCCGTCTACCCGCTTCAACTTCAAGCACTTAGCAATCAAGCGACTCCTTGGGGCCGAGACTGGTACGGTAATCGGCTCTCTATGGGTACGGTTTTCCTTCGTTCTTGTTACTACTACCGGATATTTGTGCCTGCTGATCTGCGTCCGCTGATCGGGCGTGAAGAGATTCGCACATCGCTTAGGAGCACCGTGTACCGTGATGCTAGGATCGTAGCCGGTAGGTGGGAAGGCAACCTTGCGGAACACTTCACCCTGCTCCGGTGTTGTTTGGTTACATACCGTCCTATGTAATATATGTAATCTTGTTATCGCGAGTGATACCCGTGAACTTCTTGCCCCCGCCCTGATGCCACCTGTTGGTTAATGTGATACATTGCGACCCGCGCCCATGACACCCAAGCGCCCAAATGAGAAGGCCGCCCATTTGAATATCCTTTAGATTTCTCACGAAACTTTGTACGGGCTTAAGATGGCTGCAGCAGTCGAACAAAAGACCGTGAAAGTTCTCGTATTAGAACTGATTGAGAAGAAGCTTCAGGAGTTGGAGAAGAAAGGGTAGCTGCCGAAGGGGAAGTAATCAGAAGCGTTGCCCCCCAAGACCAGTATGCGAATAATCATGAGTAGATTGAGTCAGGTTATCCTTATGTTGCCTTCTCCCTGATTGTTGGGTGTTCTCCCGTCCCGCGAAAATATCTGCAGGAAGCAGACTCAACTCTCAAGTTTTCTCAATTGGCTGTCCACCCCGAGTTGTATCAAAATCTACTGGTCGTCCTGGGGGCTGTCATCGTGACGGAGGAGGTACGGGCTGGAGACCTCTGGTTGCATGTCAAGAATCGCCCACTCAATGAGAAGTACCGTCCCCAGCTTCCGCCTAGCCCAAGCGATCCTGTGTGAGGATGGTATTGGCTCATCGTGAAGAAACATCACACGTTGCCCAGTTCCTATCATCATTGGGCTGATATGACGATCGTCGGTCGTGTTATCTGTGTTAGTCCCGAAAAACAGCCCCTCGTGACGTTAATCTATGCACGGGGGTGGGGAATGAAGCGGGAACATGACGGAGTCTGGGAACATCTGACCGATGAGAATTATGGGGTCATGACTCCCCCTGGGCTTATCCGTGATTCGGCGCCACTTCAGAACATTGAGCAGTAGTCTGATCCCAAAACTGTTACCGCCGTCGAAGGCAAGACGAAAGCCCTAGGCCTAGAAGCATGAGAGGGAAAGATTCAGGAGCTTGAAAAAAAGGAATGCTGCCGAAGAGCAAATAGGTGCGTGGCAGGGAACGATACATGTACCTCCAATTAGCACCTCTGCTATGAAATTGTTCCTCCTAACGATCTCAGCCACAGGTTGCCTGATATTGCTCACCCCGCAGTTATCGCTGGCGCGGTCCAGTGAAACCGCTGCCAACCAAATGACCTCGATACCGTCAGACGCACGATTCACAATAATTCAGTCAGAGCTTGGGCCTAGATGGACCTTTCGACTCGACCGACATACCGGTGTGGTCTATCAATTATGGATACTGGAGAACGAGAATAGCAGTTGGGAGCGAATGCGGATCGAAGGGCTTCCTACGATCAATAATCCGCTGAGGCCGAGGTTCGTGTTATTTACATCAGGTATGGGACCAAGATGGACCTTCTTGATGGACACGAGCACGGGGAAGACATGGATTTTGGCTGCTCATGAAGTTCAGACAGCAGAGAGCGAGACGACGACACCCTATGCCTGGCAACTGATCGAAGACAATTAGTCAATACCGTGCAGGCTATGTGAAAGATGGCTGAACAGCAGGAGGCTAATGGTCTCCTGCTGAAGGAATAGCTATAATCAATGCAAAAGATCGAAATTGCCACGCGCATTCATCAGCAGGCGGGAATCTCGAAGGAAGAAGCCGCGCAGTTGCTGGAATGGATTCTGGAACTCTTTAAGACGACTCTTCAGGCCGGTGAACCGATCGTGATCGCTGGTTTTGGGAAGTTTACCGTCCGACATAAGCACGCTCACCGGGGACGGAATCCTCGCACGGGCGAAACCGTGACGATCTCGGCCCGCCGCGTGGTGACCTTTCACGCGAGCCCCCAGCCCAAAGCGCACATGAATGCTCTACCGGCAGAAGTGCGGGAAGATGTGGCGTGATCGCGAGAGCAACGCCCCTTCAGGGAATGATTTATGACCTTCATAGGAGGTCACATGACAGTGAACCGAGGAACGAAAGTAGCCACAGCTTCGAAGAAAGTTGTCAGCAAAGGGAAAAGTCTCAAGCGCAAGGCAGGAGCGACGGCTCGTAAACTCAAAACCAAGGCAACACGCACTGCGGCTGCAGCGAGCCGAAAAATCAAGAAAGTGGCAAAGAAGGCCAAGCCCAGTGCTGCCGGTCGGCAGGCAGGAAAACTCGGACGAGCCGTCGGTGGATTGGTAGGGAAGGTCATCCATACCGCCCAAACACTGGTCCCCGACGTGATCAAGAAATAGATGATCTATGGAAGTTATTCACAAAGGGAGAAAGATTGTCAGTGAGGTGCGGCACGTGGGCAACACCTGTGTGATTGAAACAAAGATCTGGCTAGCATCTCCACATGAGGACGATGAGCCGCAGTTGGCTCAGACCATCGGAACGCCAGGCCAAACTGAAGAGGAAGCCCATGCGAAGGCGATTCATATTGGGCAGCAAATGATAGACGCCAATAGCATCTAGCGACCGATCGCACGCGCCTAAAATAAGCATTCAGGGAATATTATCCTCAAACAGGCAAGAAGACAGTTATAGTGGGTGAGCGAGCCGGTCTCCGGAGCAACCACAATGAGTGATCTGAAGCGAACACCGACAACGCCGAAGAAGCCGGGATTCTACTGGCTGTGGAAAGACGGTGATGATCCTCAGATAGTGGAAATCGTGATCGAAGGGGATTTTCTGATCGTCTATATGCCAGGGTCGAATGAGTCATTCCATCTTGACGATGCCACTATTTTCAATGAATTGACCTGCGACTGGGCTGGGCCGCTAGAACCGCCAATCTGAGAAGCTATGGCATCACAGTAAAAAGCAGCTCCGTCCCGGGCAAGGACGGAGCTGTCTAGAACAGCGCAATGTGTACATTTCTGCTGCAATAACGTGTGAAAGCTAGAACTTAATCTGACAGTCCGGTAGAGTCCTCGCCTTCACGGAAGGAGTGAGGACCATGACGACGGAACAGAAGATCATCAAGACCAAGGTGGGCGTGTTGGAATTGGCGAAACACCTGGGCAATGTCTCCAAGGCCTGCCAGGTGATGGGCTATAGCCGCGATAGTTTCTACCGGTTCAAAGAACTCTACGAAATGGGGGGAGAGGCCGCGCTCCAAGAGATCTCCCGCCAGAAACCCTTGCTGAAGAATCGTGTTTCTGCCGATGTGGAGCAGGCCATCGTGCACATGGCGATTGAGCAGCCCACCTGGGGCCAACTCCGCGTGGCGAACGAACTCCGCAAACGAGCCCTGACGATCTCCCCCGCGGGCGTCCGGTGCATCTGGCTCCGGCATGATCTGGAGACCA
>CAZPNQ010000174.1:0-6179 GCA_964587955.1 uncultured Nitrospira sp. | reverse complement strand
CATAACAAAAGATGATGATCTGATCTCCCACCGCCGCCTTTCGCGCGGTGGGCCCGTTCAAAATGATCTCCCCTTTCCCTCTCATCCCGTTGATCGCGTAGGTCATGAACCGCTCGCCGTTATTCAAGTTCGAGCAGACAATCGCCTCATACGGCAGGATTCCAGCCGCCTCCATCAAGTCTTCATCGATGGTCAAACTGCCTTCATACTCGAGATGGGCACCCGTCACTGTCGCGCGGTGAATCTTGGAACGTAGCATTTGTCGAAACATCTATCTTCCGCTACTCGTCAGTCGCGGCTCCTCAGTCGCTGTCGTCAACGTAGGAGTCGGCTGCCTGACGATTAACGCTCCTCTAAAATTTTGGGGACAACAAACCCGTCAGCTTCCCGCTCCGGCGCGTTCGCCAGAGCCTTCTCTGTGGATAGCGACGGACGTACGAGGTCCTCACGAAACACATTCACTTGCCCCATGACGGTGGCAGTCGGCTCGATTCCCGCCGTGTCGTACTGATTCAAGGTCTCGACATGCGTGAGAATCTGAGTCAACTGTTTGGCAAATGTCTCCAGTTCGGCCGGCGTAACAGCCAATCGCGCCAACTGTGCCACCTTTTCCACATCCTGCTGCGTAATCTCCACTCTCCGTACCTTTCTTTTGCCCTTCTCCTAATGAGGCGTGAAGATGGAGTCCCCTACTGCGCGCATTCAACGAGGGCTTTCTCAAGCCGCGCGTTGAGCGAGCACGGGGACTCTATCTTTGCGCCTCATTTTCCCTCATTCTACTGTTACGCTTTTGGCCAGATTCCTCGGCTGATCGACATCGGCCCCGCGCAACACGGCAATATGATACGCGAGGAGTTGAAGCGGGATGGTGAATAACATCGGTGAGATCAGCGGATGAGTATCAGGAACGGTAAATACGGCGTCCGCAATCTTGCCGAGCTCCCGCTCTCCTTCTGCTACGAAGGCAATGACCGGCGCGTGTCGCGCTTTCACTTCCATGAGATTGCTGACCGTTTTGTCATACAGCCGGTCCCGAGGCGCCAGGACGACAACCGGCATATCCTTATCGATCAGTGCGATCGGGCCATGCTTCATCTCGCCCGCCGCATAACCCTCTGCATGGATGTAAGAAATCTCCTTCAGCTTCAGCGCACCCTCCAGTGCGATCGGATAGTTGATGCCGCGCCCTAAAAACAGAAAATTCCGTTTCTTATAATATCGTTTGGCAATCGCCACAATTTCGGCTTCCCGCTGCAGCACACGCTCGACCAACACCGGCAACTTCACCAACCGGTCCAGCCAGGCTTTCCCGTCCGCTACCTTCATCACATTACGAACTCGCGCAAAATGCAAGGCCAAGAGGTACAGCGCGGTGAGTTGCGCGGTAAACGCTTTGGTCGAGGCCACCCCGATCTCCGGCCCGCAGTGCGTGTACAATACCCCGTCCGACTCACGGGCCAGCGTGCTACCGACGACGTTGACGATGGAGACCACACGCGCGCCTTTTTGTTTCGCCTCTCGCGCAGCCGCCAAGGTATCGGCCGTCTCACCTGATTGAGAAATCGTAATGAATAAGTCGTTTTTTCCGACGAGCGGATCGCGATACCGAAACTCGCTGCCGATATCCACCTGAACCGGCGTGCGAACCATCTCCTCGAACAGATACTTGCCGACTTGGCCGGCATGCCACGACGTGCCGCAGGCGACGATCCAAATTCGCTCAATCGCGGCGAATTCTTTCGGCGTCAAGCCGATATCGGGAAGATCCGCTTCACCCGTTTCATAGGAATATCGTCCACGCATGGTATCGAGAATGGTCTGCGGCTGTTCGTGAATTTCCTTCAGCATGAAGTGGGGATAGCCGCTTTTCTCCACGGCCGAGGCATCCCACGTGATCGTGGACGACTTACGTGAGACCGCATGGCCATCGGCGTCGGTGAGGTCCACTTGATGTTGAGTGACCACCGCCACATCCCCTTCTTCGAGATAGGTCACCTCCCGGGTGTGCGCGAGCATCGCCATCACATCGGAGGCGACATAGGAGGCATGCTTCGTCCGCCCGACGACAAGCGGACAGCCCGAACGAGCAGCGATCAAGGTTCCGGGTTCCCGTTCGGAAATCACCGCCAGCGCATAACTGCCGCGCACGTCCTTTGTTGCCAGCCGTACGGCATTCGCTAGTGGGTTCCCTTTCTCGAGGTACTTGTCGATCAAGTGCGCCACGACCTCTGTATCGGTTTCAGATTCGAATTTATAGCCGTCTTTTTGCAACCGCTGCTTCAACTCCTGATAATTTTCGATAATCCCGTTGTGCACGAGCACGCATCCTTTCGATCGATGCGGATGCGCATTCTGTTCCGAAGGCTTCCCATGGGTCGCCCAGCGAGTATGGCCGATTCCAACCGTTCCCTTGAGATCGTTGGTTTGGAGCGCCTTTTGAAGATTAACCAGTTTGCCCACGCTCCGTTTGACGGCAATCTTTTCTCCTTGCAGGACAGCTACTCCGGAGGAGTCATACCCACGGTACTCCAATTTCGCCAGTCCCCCGATGAGTATCGGAACCGCATTTTGATCGCCGACATACCCGATAATTCCACACATGACGGTTGCTCCCGTTTGACTAGGCTGACCGGCAGACGACGACTCTCCCGCCGTCATCAGCGTTTCGGTGACTTTGCGCGTCCCTTTTTCACTTTGCTTGAAGTATGGTCGGTTTTCAGCTTCCTTTGTTCACCCGAAGCCCGTGCTGAGTCTCTGCTCGGCGCACCGCCGGCCAACAACATTCGACGTTTCGCTGCCCACCCGACTCGATTGACTTGCGGCACACGGGAAATCGCCAGCGAATCGGCGGGTACGTTCTGAGTCACGGTCGTTCCAGCTGGGATAAAGGCACCCCGTCCTATCGTCACCGGTGCGATGAGTTGTGTATCGCTCCCCACAAATGCGTGATCTTCGATCACTGTCTGGTGTTTGTTCACGCCGTCATAATTCACGATGATCGTTCCGGCTCCTATATTGACGCCTTTTCCGATCTTCGCATCGCCGAGATACGTGAGGTGACTCGCCTTTGACCCTTCACCTATCTCGGCCTTCTTCATCTCGACGAAGTTTCCGACCTTCGCCTTCCGCCGAACGACGGCACCCGGCCGAAGGTGTGCGAACGGTCCCAGATGCGCTTGATCGTCGACCTGTGACTCGCACAAGACAGAAGAGTCCAAGATCTCGACATGATTGCCGATCACGCAGTCAGTGACGCGGACTCCGGAACGGATTGTCGTCCCTTCACCGACTCTTGTTTTGCCTTCGAGACTCACATGAGGATAGAGCACCGTATCTCTTCCGATGGTAACGCCGGCATCGATCCACACGGAGCCAGGATCTCGCATCGTGACTCCCGCTTCAAGCCAGTGTGCGCGAATCTGCTGACGGACGACCTGTTCAGCAGCCGCCAACTGCTGTCTGGTATTGACCCCCAGCCCTTCCTCCGGATTTTGAAGGACCACTGCCGCAACACGCCGCCCCTGTGCAGCAGCCATCCGAACAATATCGGTCAAATAGTATTCATTCTGTGCGTTGTGCGGCTCCAGCTTATCCAGGGCATCGAAAAGAAATTCTCCTGATACGACATAGGTGCCGACGTTGATTTCCTTCGCCGCGCGTTCTACCGGAGTGGCATCACGATCTTCGACGATCTTCAGCACATCGGATGAAGTGATGTCACGTTGAGAACATTCTCCAGACGCTCCGCGGATGACCCGGCCATAGCCGCTGGGATCATCCAGCATTGCCGTCAGGATCGTTACCGTCGCCCTGTGTGTTTGATGTACCTTCAAAAGCTCCCGCGCCGTTTCTTCTTTCAGCAACGGCGTATCACCGTTCAAAATAAGATAATCGGTCGGACGCGGCCCGTTGCCGTGAACGAATACGGAGCGGCTTTGCATCACGGCATGGCCCGTTCCGAGTTGCTCGGCTTGCTCGACGATACTCACAGACTTTGAACCAGGCCTGCCCTCGATACCTGATTCAACGACTTGCCGTACTCTGTCGGATTGATGCCCAACCACAACGGCAATGCGATGGCCCGCCAATTTCAGTGCCACATCAACGGCGTAGAGAACCATCGGCTGCCCCGCGACGTGATGCAGCACTTTTACTTGCTCGGACTTCATCCGCTTGCCCAATCCTGCCGCCATCACAATGACGCCTAAGCCGGGAATATGGGAGGTGGTCTTGTGCTGATCTCCTGATTGTTTCATCCAGGACTCCGGAATGAAAGGATCGTCATCGAGTATATGCCGCGCATTAACCGATCGGCACACCGGCATCCGGCTGTTTGATTTGGTTCCACTTCGAGTCCCCGCTCAGGGCGGACGCCATCGTGCCGGACGGTGTATAAAGGCCGCCTGACACAATCAATTTCATCGCTTCCTCAATGCTGATATCGACGGAAGTCACTTCCCGTTCCGGCACCAATAGAAAATAGCCAGACGTCGGGTTGGGCGAGGTAGGCACATAGACATGAATCAACGCTTCCTGGCCCAATGCCGTGGTCTCACCTTTCGTCATGCCGGTCACGAACGCAAAGCAATAATGGCCGTTCTTGGGGAATTGAATCAAGACAACTCGCCGGTACGACCCTCGTTCCGAAAAGGACAGAATGTCCATCATGGATTTCAACGTGGAATAGATCCCCCGGACCAGAGGCAGCCGGTTGAGCCAATCCTCCCAGTGAGCCACAATCTGACGCCCGATGAAATTCGCCGCGAGCAACCCGACCAAAAAAATGAGCAGCACCAGAGTGACGATTCCCAGGCCGGGGATATAATGATCCGGCACCAATTCTGCGACGGCATCGCCTAGAATGCCGTCCAGCGCAACGAACAGGGTCTTGAGGACGAGAATTGTACCCCAGATAGGAGTGACAAGAAGGAGTCCTGTCAGAAAATACCGTCTTAATGCTGTCTTGAGCATGAATCACGCCATCCATCCAAAAGGAGAGTATTCAGTGGGTTCATCTTACAGAGATCCAGACAGACCCCGCAAGCTTTTTATTGTAAATTTCAACGAGTTATGTGATCGAGAAGAGGAATTTCTCCAGCCTGCCAGCCTTGCTATTCCGCGTCATCTGACATAGGATCGCCTTCCCGATTTCAGGTAGAAACGAAAATTACCAATGGGCGCGGCATCCAAAGAATCGACGGGTATCTTCATAACACTGGAAGGTGGTGAAGGAAGCGGGAAAACCACGCACGCGCTTCTGCTCTGTCAATGGCTGGCCACACAAGGCCTGAACGTGCTTCAAACAAGAGAACCAGGAGGCACTCCGCTTGCCGAGCAGCTACGTACCATTCTTCTTGATAGTTCCGCTGAATCCATGGCACCGGAAACGGAGGCCTTGATCATTCTCGCAGCAAGGCGCCAACATGTAGATCATGTCATCAAGCCCGCGCTCGCGCAAGGAAAGACCGTCGTCTGCGACCGGTTCTCAGATTCGACGATGGCCTATCAAGGGTGGGGACGGAAATTGGATCGACGAGCCTTACGTGCAATGAACGACTGGGCTACCGATAAGCTTGTCCCGCATCTCACTCTATTGTTTGACGTTCCTGTTGCTATGGGCCTGAGACGACGGCGGGGAGAGGCTTCCACGCAAAATCGGCTGGATCGGGAGGCCGAGAAGTTTCACGAGAGCGTGCGAAGAGGATTTCGCTCGTTAGCCAAGCAAGAACCTCGGCGCATTAGAATGATCGACGCTTCTCCATCCATAGAAGCCGTTCAACGAGAAGTGGAATACCTCATCACGAACTGGCTTAACACCCACCGTTCCAAAAAGCCAAGACGCCGATAGCCCATGCCGTTCACCGATATCACCGGTCACGAGCAACCCATCTCCTTACTTCGGACAGCCTTGCGCAATGGACGCCTGGCTCATGCCTATCTGTTTCATGGTGAAACCAGCATCGGAAAGTTGATGACCGCCGTGAGGCTGGCTCAGGCCCTCAACTGTGAGGAGGCCTCGCAGTCCGTGGTTCAAGACGGCTGTGGCCGTTGCCGATCCTGCCTGCAGATAATCGCTCGGACGCACCCGGACTACTTCGTCATCGAGCCCGATCCAAAAACCGCCACGCCGCAAATCAAAATCGAGCAAGTGCGGGAGATCGAACAACAGTTCGTCTATC
>CAZPNQ010000173.1:0-6365 GCA_964587955.1 uncultured Nitrospira sp. | reverse complement strand
GGATGTTTCTTTCCCGTTCCGATACGAGGCGGGCGCAGGCTGATGGTGTACTTTCTAAATCGCTTCCGGCGCCAACTCCCATCCTTCAACTGGTCGGGGGTTAACTGCGATACTTCTTCGGCAACCCCTTGCCTCAGCAGCCGTGCCGCCGCCTCGACCCCGTCGGGAGACAACATGAATGAGCGGGTCACCCGCTCGTCCACCCGGAACGGCTCTTTGGCATTGCCACGTTTCACGGCAAAGTCTTCAATGACCTGACGATGGGCTTCTATGAAGCTCTTGAGCTCCTTTGGTGAAGCATGCATGTCCTCCAGAAGGGTTCGGAGTGTCTCAGCCGTCGGACTCTGGCGCCCGGTCGTTTCGATGCAACCTCCTTGGATGATCAGGACCACCCCTTCCTTCTTGAGTCGCCCCACGGCTTTACTGACATCGGAAGGGTCCACCCCTTCTTGCGACTGAAGATCGGAAATGGTCAGCCTTTTCCCGGTGCCGGTGGCTTCCCGCGCAGCCGCCAAGACTCGTTCGATGGGCGAGGCGGTTTGGTAATACTCCACTCCTGTCTTCGTCAACGAGACTATTGGCGTCACCGTTTCCGCCTGCACCGTGATGAGAGACTTGGCTAACAGCCACTCGACAGCCATGCTGAGCTGGGAAGGTTCTAATTCGGAGGCTGCGGCCAACTGCTCGCCGTCCAAGGCGGTTCCAGACGGACGCGCGCCCAACGTGGTGAGGACTTTGATTTCGAGAGGATGAAGGCTGTCGATGACTGCCGAGATGTCCACCCGTGCCGCCTATCGATGGACCGCGGCATGGGAAGCCGGTGATGAAACAGTCTCTCCAGCTGCCCGCATGGCTGCGATCGTGGCTGCATAGTCGTGGTGAGAAAAAATAGCGGACCCTGCGACGAGAGCCGTTGCACCGGCGGCTATGATCTCCCTGGCATTATCGGGCTTCACACCGCCATCCACTTCGAGCAGCGCATGGCTTTTGATCGCATCCAGCATGCTCCGGGCTTCGGCAATTTTCTTGAGTACCGATGGGATGAATGTCTGCCCACCAAATCCCGGATTCACCGACATGATCAATACCAGATCGACATCTCCCAGGATTTCTTTGAGCAGCGAGAGAGGAGTGGCAGGATTCAGCGTCACCCCGGCCTTAACCCCTCGTTCTTTAATCGACTGAATCGTCCGATGAAGGTGCGGGCAGGCTTCTACGTGGACGGTGAGATAGTCGGCACCGGCTTCGGCAAATTCAGGGATGAACGCGTCGGCGTTGGTGATCATCAAATGAACGTCGAGCGGCAGCTTGGTGACCTTTTTCAGGCTTTCAACGATGGGTGGTCCCACCGTCAGGTTTGGCACGAAATGACCGTCCATCACATCGACATGGATAAGGTCGGCGCCCGCACGCTCAACTGCAGAGACCTCGTCGGCCAACCGCGCAAAGTCTGCGGAAAGAATCGAAGGCGCAATATGAATTGAATGACCCATTACCGCTTCTTCCGTAGGCGGACGGCATAAAAGCCGTCCATCCCGCATTCGTTACCCATGGTGGAGAGCGCGCCGTAGATGGTCACAAAATGGAGAGCACTGGGAGGAAGCCACGGCGCCACGGATTCACGCATCCATCCAGGATAGGCTTGGCAAAAACGTTGTATAACCTCTTCCGTTTCTTCCGTTTCTGTCGAGCAAGTACTATAGACCAGCACCCCACCGGGTCGCAAGCCGGAAGCCACGGAGTCAAGAATTTCGGATTGAAGTTTCTGAAACCTGGTAAATGCCGCGCTGTCCCTCTGCCGTTTTGCTTCTGGATGACGGCGCAACACACCGATGCCGCTGCAAGGGGCATCCACGAGTATACGATCGAACGGCGGCCCTTCACGAAGATTCGGTTCGCATGCAACCATTCCAGACCATTCGGATGGTTTTCTCACATCGCCGACGATGGGCACGACGCTCTGAATGCCCAACCTTCCACAATTTTGTCGTAGCAGATCCAGTCGAGAACCCTTTCGATCGATGGCATAGATCGTTCCCCGATCGCCCATAAGCTCGGCAAGGTGCGTCGTCTTGCCGCCTGGAGCGGCGCAGGTATCGAGTACGGTGTCTCCCGCTTGCGGATCCAAGAGCGGAGGAATGAGTTGAGCTGCCTCGTCTTCCACATAGAAATCACCCGTCCGGAACCCCGGCAACGACGTGACATCTTGGCCTTTTTCCAGCACGACTCCTACCGGGCTGAGCATGGCGGGGCAAGCAGTAACTCCTGCTTGCCGCAAACGCTCCAGAAACTCTTCCCTGGTCAATCGATGGGCGTTCACTCGAAGTGTGACACTCGGGATCGTGCTACTTGCTCGGCATGCCGATTCTGCTTGTGCGAGCTCCATTCGGGTCAGCCACCGTTGAGTCAGCCATTCAGGGATGCCATACCGGACGGACAGGGATCGAGCCGGGTGTACGGCCGGATCTGGGAAAGGCGGCGCCGGGACTCGAATGAGGTTGCGCAGGACTCCATTCACCAACCCGCTCCAATCGCGTTTCAGTTGTTTGGTGTGGGATTTAGCGAGTTGAACGGTTTCGTTCACCGCTGCTGAAGCAGGAATGCGATCGAGAAACAATAGCTGGTAGGAGCCAAGCCGCAGGAGCATTTGCACGACTGCGGGCAATCGGTGAAGGGGTTTGGAGAGTACTGCGTCCAGCCTCCAATCGATCGTCTCTTGCCGCCGTAAGACCCCGTACACCAGTTCCATCACTAACGATCGGTCACGTGGTTCCGACATCGCCGCGGCTTGCTGCTCGATCAACTCATCAAGTGCGTCATCGGATCGCTGACTCCAGAGAAGGATAGAGAGGGCAACCGCCCGCGATGACGATCCAGGCGCATCACGATCCGGATTTCGTTCGCGAGTCGTCATCTGACGGATCTAGAAAGTGGATGCTGTTAGAAGGAAAATGATTATGTAACCGATGAACCCAGTTGTCCACCGGCTATGAGTCGATGTCCAGCCAGAAACTGGCCAACGGACATGCGTTTTGAATTAGCTGTTTGAATCTCATGGATGTTGAGCAGACCATTGCCTGTCGCCACGACGATCGCCTGCTTGTTCACCGTAACGATCGTTCCGGGTGTATCGGTCACCGGACCCACATTCGCAACCGCCTTCCATATGCTCCAACGCTCCTCGCCAAAAAACGTATAGGCTCCCGGCCAGGGAGAAAGCCCTCGCACTCGATTGGCAAGTGTAGTTGCAGGCATCGTCCAATCGATCAGACCGTCTTCCTTCTTCAGGATCGGCGCCAAGGTCGCCTGCCCATCGTCTTGCTTCTTCGGGATCAACGTACCGGCTTTCAATTGCACGATCGTGTGGACAAGCAGTCGTCCACCCAACTCCGCGAGACGAAGCGCCAATGTCCCCGCTGTGTCGTGAGGAAAGATTTCCAACTGCTCCTGAAGCAGCATTGGCCCCGTATCCATTCCTTCATCCATGAGCATCGTGGTAATGCCTGTGTGGGTTTCGCCATTGATGATGGCCCACTGCACCGGAGCTGCTCCCCGATATTTCGGCAACAGTGAGCCGTGTACATTCACGCAACCCATCGGGGGAAGTCGAAGAATCGGTGTATGCAGAATGCGTCCATAGGCTGCAACAGCGATCAAATCCGGCTGCCAGGCAGAAAGGGCTTGCAAGAATTCCGGTGTACGGATTTTCAGCGGCTGCAAGACGGGAATCCCGGCTCGCTCAGCGATGAGCTTCACGGGAGGAGGGACAAGCAGGTGTCCACGTCCTTTCGGCCGATCCGGCTGTGAAACTACTCCAACTATCTGATCATCGGATCGAAGGAGCGCTTCAAGCGAGTGCACGGCGAATTCCGGTGTACCCATAAAGACAATACGCATGCTCTCGCTTTAGCATCGCGCCGGCCAGAATGCAATCATCCGACACATCAACTTGACTTGCCGTTCAGCGCTTTGTTAGCATCCGACCGCGGGGTGGAGCAGCCTGGTAGCTCGTTGGGCTCATAACCCAAAGGTCAGAGGTTCAAATCCTCTCCCCGCAACCAACCTTTTCAATAGTTTACAAGCTCAACACAATTTAAAGAGTCTATTTAACCGGAAATTGTCCGTGTTTCTGTCCGTGTTTTAAATGCTCATAAGGGTAGCGAGTTGCGAGCTCTTATCTCTGCTTCAGGAAAACTCCGCTTTACCGCCATGATTCTTGAGGCGGAGTATGTTGCGCGTTCAATCATAAGCAATTAAGGCTGAGCCGGTAATCATTAGAAAGGGCAGCTGCCGAAGGGGAAGTTGGTTTTGTGAATTCCTCAAGACCGCCTTCAAGCAGCCGAACCGATCAACATCACTAGCCCAGCCTCACGCGTGATTCCTTCTGCTGTACCAAGATGGTAGAGGTAAAGACTTTCTCAATACAGATGGCGGCAAGATGAAAAACCAAAGACCTGAGACGCAACAATGGAGCCCATCAACAACAGACCAGTCCACTGAGGTGGCACGCATATTAAGATTGATCGGTGTGGCGAAAGTTTGGGGTGCAGTAAAATACTTTCACCCGTATTTAGCCTATCGCGACATCCTGATGAAGACCAATGACCTGACTGATTCGGAGGTCGCAGCCGTGCAGGTAATGTTGGAGCAGCTCACGGAGAAATTCGACTCCAAGGAGACTGTTAAGGCATAGGCACGAATTCACGCATGGCATTTCATCTTACGAGGGATGTACACTTATTAGCCAAGGTAGTAAAAAAAGACGGTATGGCATGATCCTTAGAAAGGAAATAATCACATGGGTATGAGTTTCTTGAACTGGATTGGATTTGCAATGTTGGTGTTTGCCCTGCTCTTCAATGAAGCCTTTCTACTCATGAATGCCTGGTACGACCTTGATATTTTGGCGGTTACGCTGGGGGTTGTCTTCCTGGTCGTAGCAGCGTCATTATCGGTCTGGCCAAACCTACAGGATCAACGTGTCTGATCAAACGATTTCCTCGGGTGACCGAATCGCCATTGACAGGTCCAGCTCGGGCGCGTACTATCCCGCACCTCTCATCTAAGCCACATTGCCGACGGCCCGCATGGAAGGCCAGTCCGCCCGCTCTGTGAGAAAGGCGGACTGCTATGCTCCCTCTTCGTAAAGAGATCGGCGACTATTCCCGCTCGTGCGAACATCTCATTTCGGCTGCGGCCTCCTCCGATGCCATTCCGTTTACACAAGATGAGATCAATTGGATCACGTATTACACGACGGAGATGACCACCGTGGTCGACCAGCTCGTGCGTAAATACAAAACCCAGATCCACCACGACCGGCAAACGCTCCAAGACTTCGCCGTCGCCTCTGAAGCCTTGTTCCTGGAGAAGGGCCTTTCGGAAGGAGAGAAAGACAACATTCGCCACTCAGTCTCCGACGTTACAACGGACATCCTGGATGATGAGAAGAACGATCCCTCATTAAAGCCGTAGTTACGCCACCAACGCAATGGTCACCGACGGGTTAAATCGTGACCGAATCGCCTCCCCGCAACCAATTCTCACCGTCCCTTCGGAATCTACAATAATTCTTGTCCTACTCGTTACTATTTTCAGCACCTTAAAGATTCGCGTACTTGAAGCCCAATACTTCTAATAAGAGAGGGCTGGCCCGGATATCCGAGTCAGCCCTCTCACTCCAGCTCCTGCGAGCAGAACTACAGGTCGTATGGTCTTTAGTACCCGGCCTTGGCGTTGGGATTCACCTGGCTGGGGAACGGATCCAGGATGCTCTTCGGCGCGTTGTTCCAGATCACGTCCGCCAGATTCGACATCCGGCTCACGATCTGCGCCGCGACCCCGCCCGCCGCCCCGAACAACCCGCACCACCCCAATGTCACAAAGCCCCAGTGTAATGGCGCTGAAAACAATTCATCCACAAACCAGAACGCATGGCCCCACTCATTGAGTCCCACGTTCGGCAGAATGAACATCGGGCCCACCACTGCCGCCACCAACGGGAACGACGTCGCCTGCGCATACAACGGCAGCCGCGTCTGCGCATACAGGTAGCTCGCCACGCCGCACGTGATGTACAACGGGAATGTCCCGTAGAACGCCACGATGTGGCTCGCCGTAAAGCTCGTGTCTCGGATGATCACTTGGTGCCACGCCGCATCCTGCTCCAACGTGTAGCTTCCCGCGTAGTACACGCCCCAGATGTAGCACACCAACCACCCCATCCAGTAAAAGTACCGCTTCAGCTCCAGCTTATGGTCCAGGTTCGCCAGGTTCCGGTCCCGCGTCGCCCAGATCCACCCGATCGTCACCGCAAAGAACGCGGCGTTCGCCAAAATGTTAAACCGCCACAGCCCCATCCATAC
>CAZPNQ010000172.1:0-6452 GCA_964587955.1 uncultured Nitrospira sp. | reverse complement strand
TCCGGCCCTTGGGGCCGAGGGTCGCCTTGACGGCGTCCGCGAGCTGATTCACCCCTTTCAGGATGGAGGCTCGTGCCGTATCGCCGTACATGAGTTGCTTTGCCATTGGGATTCCTCCTGTTATCGTTTTTTGAGAGCTTGTCGTTTGGTTTGTGGCTTGAGCTTTAGCTGGTAAAAATACCGAGGATGTCTTCTTCCTTGAGGATCAAGCACTCTTCATCCTCAATCCGAAGCTTGCTGCCTGAATACTTGTCGAACAGCACGTGATCACCGACTTTGACGTTTTCCACTTTCTTCCCGACGGCCTGAACGACTCCCCGTTGTGGCTTTTCCTTCGCTGAATCCGGCACATAAATCCCACCGGAAGTTCGGTCCAATTCCTCAGTGTAGGTGACGAATACCCGCTCACCCAAGGGCTGGAATCCCTTGGCCACATTCTTCTTCTCCTTCTCAGCTGTACCCATGGCAGAACCTCCTCCTGATGAAAGTTAACTCGTTAGGTGTTGATGGTTGAAATTGGGCTGAACTCGTTCTGATCCCGGCAGCCTGTGACTCGGGTGAGATAGGCCTTCATTCACCTAAGTCAAGAGGGGGGCTCAAGGGATTTTTATAGTCCGACATTCTCGCCCGCTGCAGAACTTCGCGTATCCTAACTTATTGGAAATTCAATAGTCTAGGAGTATTTTATAAGGTTGGACGAGGTGATGGAGAGATTAGGTCCTCAACCGGTCAAAATCTTTAATGTCTTTTTTTACGTAATCACGGAGTCGTTTGATGATGCGCGCTTCCAGTTGACGGGTTCGTTCCTTCGTGATGCCGTATTTGTCGCCTAGATCATCGAGCGTCAAAGGGGATTCGGACAGAATGCGATTCCTCAGGATATCTTCGTCACGTTCTTCCAGTGTTTTGATGAACTCTGCGAGCTTTGCTCTGAAGAGGGTCTTGAGCTGATGCTCGGCGAGCTGTTCGTCCGCCGGTTCCTGGTGGGACGGCAAGATATCAAGCAGCGTGCTGTCTTGATCTTCACCGATCGGCTGGTCGAGCGATAATTCCCAGTTGCCGAGGCGCTGATCCATTTCGATGACGTCGCGCTCCCGCACGTTCAGACGATCCGCGAGCAATTTCGTATCAGGTGCGAATCCCTCGCGCTCAAGCTTGGCCTTTTCCTTTTTTAAGTTATAGAATAGCTTTCGCTGATCCTGAGTCGTCCCGACCTTGACGAGCCGAAAGGTGTGTAACAGGTAGCGGAGAATATAAGCCCGGGACCACCAGGCGGCATAGGCATAGAAGCGCACGTTTTTCGAGGGGTCGAATTTCTTGATGGCTTGCATCAGCCCGACGTTTCCTTCTTGAATCAAATCCATGTGATCCGCGCCGGTATGGAGGTACTCGGCTGCAATCGAGACCGATACACGCAAGTTGGCCATGATAAGCTTGACCGCCGCCTCACGGCTGCCGTGCGCCTGGTACTCCTGAAAAAGCTGGAGTTCCTCTTCCTTAGAGAGATAGGGGTATCTGCGGACTTCGGCCAGGTACTGCTGGAGAGCCGTGACCGGCACCACCGCGGTTGTGTCGGATCGAGGGCTCGTCTCATGCTCGGGAACAGGGCTCAGCTCTGCGCTGGCAGGAGGCTCGTTCTGGTTGGTCTGAGATGGTTCGGCATCTTCAGGCTCGTCCAGCTGCATATCTGTCTCGTCAAGGATCGACATACAGATGGCAGACTACACCAGACTCCTAGGTCGCAACAATGCTGAAAGCGGCCCAGCTCCCTTGAGTCTGTTACGTCTGAAGGCGGAGACGGTTAAAAGCAGGCACTTCGCTCGCATCATGATCGGGGATGTTCGGTATAGAAGGTCCTACTGCGACAGGGCGCAAGGGAATGTCGGTCTATTTTTTGGTTGACAGTTGGGACAAAAACCAGGTTATGTGTCACCCTCCTGACTGCTAAATCTTCGATGTTTAATGGTAAATTGCCGTACGGTAGGACTTAGACATGGCCACTCGTTTCGATACCGTCGAAAATGCGATTCGCGACATCAAGAAGGGAAAGTGCATCATCTTGGTGGACGACGAGGATCGGGAAAATGAGGGCGACTTGGTCATTGCTGCGGAGAAAGTCACTCCGCACGTGATCAACTTCATGGCCACGCATGCCCGAGGCCTCATTTGTCTAACCTTGACACCTGAACGAGTTGAAGAGCTGCAGTTACCTCAGCAAGCCTCCGAGAACACGGCGACGTTTGGGACCGCGTTTACCGTGTCGATTGATGCTCGCAAAGGCATCACCACCGGTATCTCGGCGGCAGATCGCGCAACGACCATTCATGTGGCCATCGACCCGAAGAGCACCCCGGCCGATTTGGCCAAGCCCGGGCATATTTTCCCGCTGAAGTCGCAAATCGGTGGCGTATTGAAGCGGGCCGGGCAGACTGAAGGATCGGTCGATCTCGCCCGATTGGCCGGACTTACGCCAGCCGGCGTCATCTGCGAAATCATGAATGAGGACGGCACGATGGCTCGCGTGTCCGAGCTCACCAAGTTTGCGAAGCGCCATAAGCTGAAAATGGTCACGATAAAATCGCTGATCGAATACCGGATGCAGCGCGAAACGTTTGTGAAGAGGGCGGCGAGCGCCCACTTGCCGACCATGTTCGGCGACTTCGAAGCCGTGGCATTTGAGAACTTAATAGACAACGTGACGCATATCGCGTTGGTGAAAGGGCGGGTGGACGACGGAGACCCGACGCTGGTGCGCGTGCATTCGGGATGTCTCACGGCTGAAGTGCTGGGATCTCTACGATGTGATTGCCGGGATCAACTTCACAAAGCAATGGAGATGATCCAAAAGGAGGGACGCGGGGTACTGCTCTATTTGAATAAGCAGGAGGGGCGCGGGATCGGATTGCTGAACAAGATCAAGGCGTATGGGCTTCAAGATAAAGGTAGCGATACGGTCGAGGCTAATCTCAAATTGGGGTTTAAGCCCGACCTGCGGACCTACGGTGTCGGTGCGCAGATTCTTGTGGATCTGGGGCTGCATGCGATCAGAGTGATGACGAACAATCCACGCAAGATCGTCGGGATCGAAGGCTATGGTTTGAAGGTCGTCGAACGTGTTCCTATCGAGATTCCCCCCCGCGCCGCGAATGTCCGGTATCTTCGGACGAAGAAAGCGAAGCTGGGGCACCTTCTTAAGAAAGTTTGATGCGCGGATCGATTCAGATTCCTCGTCTAGAGACAAGACAGCAATTGAACGATGAAGCATAAAAAAGTGGGACGCTCGGCGGCAGCATTACGAATCGGCATAGTCGCTGCAAAATTCAATCAACAGGTCACGAGCAAATTAGTGAATGCCTGCGTCAATACGCTGACTGCCCATGGTGTCCGTAAAGAAAACATGAATGTTGTCCGCGTGCCGGGGGCATTCGAACTTCCACTTGTGGCCCGCGCCATGGCCAAGTCGGGAAGGTTTGAAGCGGTGATTTGCTTGGGAGCGGTGATTCGTGGTGATACCCCGCATTTTGAGTACATCAGTGCCGAAGTCAGCCGGGGCATCGGTCAAGCGGCGTTAGACACCGATGTTCCGATCATTTTTGGGGTGTTGACTACTGAGACCGTTGCGCAGGCGATGGAGCGTGCAGACACGAAGAAATTCAACCGTGGCGGCGAGGCAGCGAAGTCCGCGATCGAGATGGTGATGGTGATGAGACAAGTGAAGGCCGTGGGACAGAAATCAGATTCGGCCGCCCGGCGGCTTGAGGATTAGCGGTTATGGGAGCCCGTCATCAGGCGCGCGAGCGGGCGTTGCAGATTTTGTTTCAGCATGACATTCACGGGAAGGCCGACATGCCGCTCGACGAGTTTTGGCGTGAATATTCGGTGTCCGATGACTCGAAAGCCTTCGCAGAACAGTTGGTGCGGGGGGTGCTGGAGCGTAAAAAGGATTTGGATGCCATTATCGGTAAGTACGCGACGAATTGGGTGGTGAGCCGCATGCCGATCGTCGACCGCAACATTTTGCGAGCGGGACTATACGAATTGCTATGGCTGGATGAAGTGCCTGCGAAGGTCACGATGGACGAAGCCATCGAACTGGCCAAGAGTTTTGGTGACGACGATGCTTCAAAGTTCGTGAACGCGGTTCTTGACAAAGCCTTGACGACCGAGCCGCGGCTGGCAGCAAAGAGACGTGAGGTGTCAGACGTGAAAGGTAAGGCGCGGTGAAAAGATGATTGAACGATACACACGTCCTCGGATGAAGGCTATCTGGGATCTGAAGCATAAGTATGAGATCTGGCTGGAGGTTGAATTGCAGGCTTGCGCGGCCTTCGAGCAGGCCAAACTGGCGCCTCGTGGAACGGCAGCCAAAATTCGGAAGAAGGCCAAAATCAATGTCGAACGGATTGCCGAAATCGAAAAGGTGACGAAACACGACGTGATTGCCTTTCTCGAATCGCTCATGGACACAGTAGGAACGGAACATCGATTTCTCCACATGGGACTCACGTCTTCGGACATTGTCGATACCTCGCTCGCCATACAAATGACTGAGGCGCTCGATGTGATCCTGGAGGGTGTTGAGGAGCTTCTTGTTGTGCTGAGGCAGCAGGCGTTCCGCTACAAAAGTCAGGTGATGGTGGGACGGTCCCATGGCATTCACGGGGAGCCCATCTCATTTGGTTTGAAGATGACTCTGTGGTACGAAGAGGTTCGACGTCATCAGACACGGTTGCAGCACGCGAGAAATGAGATTGCCGTCGGCAAACTGTCCGGCGCGATGGGGACTTTCGCCCATCAGGGACCCGACGTTGAAGAATATGTCTGTGCCAAACTTGGCTTGAAAGTTGATCCGGTTTCCAACCAAGTGGTTCAACGCGATCGCCACGCTTCCTATTCCACAGCGCTGGCCTTGCTTGCCGCAAGCATCGAGAAGTTTGCCACAGAGATTCGTCATCTTCAGCGTACTGAAGTGCTCGAAGCCGAAGAGTTTTTCTCCGAAGGACAAAAAGGATCGTCGGCGATGCCTCACAAACGGAACCCGATTGTCTCGGAGAATCTTTGTGGTCTGGCGCGGCTCGTGCGGACCAACAGCTTGGCGGCGATGGAGAATGTCGCACTCTGGCATGAACGCGACATCAGCCACTCGTCAGTCGAGCGGGTCATCATGCCGGACAGCACGATTTTGATCGATTACATGCTCGCCAAGGTCACTGATCTCATCAAGCACTTGGTCGTCTATCCGGACCGGATGAGGCGAAATCTCGAATTGACCGGAGGACTCGTGTATTCGCAGCGGGTGCTGCTGGCCTTGGTTGAAAAGGGGGCGCAGCGAAAAGAGTCATACGAAGCGGTGCAACGCAACGCCATGGCTTCCTGGAGGGGAGGGGGCGGCCTGCAAGAATTGGCCGGGAAGGATCCTTTTATTTCGCAGCACCTCAAGAAAAGTGAGATTGCAGCCTGTTTCGACCCCCGCTACTTTTTGCGCCACCTCGATCAAATCTATCGGCGGGTGTTCGGAAGGGATCGCCATCAGCCGGTTGAAAGCAGGAGGAACAAAACGAAATGATGCTTCGACCGGCTGTCATAGTGCTGATGCTGCTCTGGTTGATCGGCGGTTACGGGGTCTCGAACGTTTCGGCAGCGGCGGATCGAGAAAAGCTTCTTACGGAACCGGGAGTCTACGGTACGTTTGCCGTCTTCGCGCTCAATGAGGAATGGGCGAAGCAAGACCCTGCGACACGGATTGTTCGTCTGACGTCGCTCAAAGGGGTGGTGGAACAGCATCGGGAGCATGTGGCCATCGATCTGTATCTCCTGCGAGGGCTTTCGGATCAAGGTGATCTCTTGTTCCGGATTCATGCGCCGGAATTGTACGAGACGCAGGAGTTTCTCCTGGATCTGAAAAGTAGCCAATTCGGAAAACACCTCAAGACTGTCGGGATCATGCACGGGCTTACCAAGAAACCGAATTATGTGCCGGGATTCCCTGACCAGATGAAAACGGACTTAAAGACCGTCAGCGAGCCTGGCCAGAAGCCCTATGCGATCGTGATTCCGGTCAGGAAATCCGCCGAGTGGTGGGGGCTGGATCAGGAACAACGGGCCGCGATGATGCAAGAGCATACCGCCGCCACACTGCCCTATTTGAAGACGGTCAAACGGAAGCTCTATCACTCCAGCGGATTGGACGATCTCGACTTCATTACCTATTTTGAAACCTCCAAATTGGAGGATTTCCACAATCTGGTGCTATCGCTCGAGAAAGTACAGGAATTCCGCTATACGCGGCGATTCGGACATCCGACCGTCCTGGGTACGATGAAATCGTTGGAAGAGGTTATAGAACTGTTAGCGCAGTGAGCTGAACCACTGAGGTCCGATCATGGCGACGGGCGAGCTTCTTTACGAAGGCAAGGCGAAAAAGATTTTTTCCACGGCGAATCCAGATCAAG
>CAZPNQ010000171.1:0-6464 GCA_964587955.1 uncultured Nitrospira sp. | reverse complement strand
CGGCGCGATGAATAAAGAGCGCCACTTCTGTGCGCGACGGCGAGTCGGCAGTGTCCCGCGGGAACGTCGCTGGCGGACTTTTTCAGCATCCTGCTTGGTTAGAAACCGATACGGACGGAGAATCCGCCAGTGTGCGCAGTGTTTTCGTAGAACCCATTGACTCCTGCTCGAATCCCAGTATTCCCCTCGACAGTTCTGGGTTCATAGAGTGACACCTGGTAGGACAGATCCACGCCGATAGTTTTTGCCTTTATCGAACCGATTCCAAGGTTTTCGCATGTCACCAATCCGAAGAGCGATCCATTTCCCTTACAGAGGAAACCAACTCCCGTTGAAATAATATGAAGGTCAGCCGATGGGATCGCCGGATTGAAGGTGGAGTCTGGGACTTGTGTTTGCAGATTCGAATAGCCGCCTCGCACGGCCACCTCCCACCCCGGCAGTCGATTCATCTTTAGCCATCGATACTCGGTTCCGACTAAAATGGCATAGGTGCTTTTCCAATCTTGTGGCTGTTGAAGAAGGATCGTTCCATCAGGCCGTCGAAGATCTAAGTTTCTGACAGATTTCCACCCTATGTACTCCACATTCAATTCGAGTTTCCACTCGCGTTCAGCATGCCGGACCGGCCACACTGCGATACCACCGGTGATGACTTGCGGCAGTACCAAGGTGGTCGTCGTATCTTGGACCTTTACGCCATTGACCAACTGCACTCCATCCAAATGGAGCGTGGCCTGACTTCGGTAGACAACGGCAACGTTCACAATCGGTAATCCCTCTGCGTTCCTCAATGCGGTATACAGCGTGCCAACGTTGAAGCCGAGTGCCGTATCTTTCCCATTCAACTCAATCCTATTCCCGGGGGGGAGAACTCTTTGGAATTCGGCGTGACCCTCTCCGAAAAGACCGGAAAAGGTGTAGATGTCGACACCGGCTCCGAGCGATAGATTCGGAAGAAGCTGATATGCGAACGTCGGCTTGATATCAAACAACGGCAATGCACTGAATGTCGTGACTGAACTAAAAGGACTGGTGCCCGGCCACCTTGTTGCTGAACCGAACGGGGTTGTGACTCCCACTCCTACGGTGAGCTTATCGAGCAGGGAAATACCGAGGCCTTGAAGATTCGCCGTCACATAGGTATGAGCAGGGGGAGGCCATGCAACAACACCATCGTGATCACCAGCCGTGGTGGTACCGCCCTGACTTTTATGGTCGAACGGCCCACCGACAAGGAGTCCCCCCGCCATGATGTGCACCCCCCGAAGCTGAGTCATCCCAGCTGGGTTGTAATGCAACGCGGACGGATTGTCGGCCTGGGCAGCAAACGCATTCCCCATCCCGGATGCCGCTGCTCCCTGTCCTTGAATGCGTGGAACCTGAGCGAACGTAGGTGGGCAACACCAGGTGGTAGCAAGAATCAACAGCAGGAAGAAGCCACATACGATGGAATGTCTAGATGTGAACTGATTTCGAATCTTCCGAACGAACCCGCAGCTGTACTGACCGAGCATAGAGTGACGGTCATGCACGCCTGAACCATCGATCCATGGTTTGCTGAAGCTGACCCGCGTCGAACGGCTTGAGGAGGTAGGCTTGGGCTCCCAAGCCAATGGCTCTCACGGCGAGTTCCTGAGATCCCGACGCCGTGATCATGATAATGGGAAGATGTTGATTCGTCAGACGCACCTGTCGCAGTACTTCCAGACCATCGATCTGATCCATGCCGATGTCGAGAATCATCCCATCGAATTCCCGTGATTGAAGAAGTGACAACGCTTGACGGCCATCGTACGCCGAGAATGTCTGGTAGCCTTCCGCCTTCAGCCGGTCATGAAGCAGTTGCTGAATGTCGGCATCGTCATCCACGACCAAGATGTGTTGGCCCAAGAGATGGGACTCAAACAGCGGGAGCGCCTTCGCGCCATGAATCGGAATGGTGAAGGACAGTTCTGCGCCGCCCTCCGGACGATTGCGAGCTGCCACCTCCCCTCCTTGCAACTCCACCAGTGTTTTCACGATTGAAAGTCCAAGTCCCAACCCTTTTTGGGCCGTGCTCTGATTTTGCTGGATGCGGAAGAAGGGATCAAAAATCTTGTCCAGGTATTCCGAAGCAATACCGGGTCCTGTGTCGCGAACCAGAATAGTCGCCGTACGGTAATTCGGCAAGTCGCAGATGACCGACACCGTTCCGCCTGGCGGAGTGAACTTGATGGCATTTTGCACCAGATTGACGACCGTCTGAATCAAACGATCGCGATCCGCCCAAACGACGACGTTCGTGTCGGCGCAACGAAATTCCAGTGATTGCTGTTTTGCCTGAGCCAGCGGCTTCAGTTGTTCGATCACGTCGGCGAGACAGGGTTCTAGCTCGACATCGGCCGGCTGCACCTCCAATCGCCCGGTTTCGATACGGGTGCGATCAAGGAGATCCTCGATCATGCGGACCAGCCGATCTGAATTGTCCGACATGCGCCCAAGATACCGCTGCTGTTTCTCGTTCAGCGGTCCGGTCAGTCCGTCCAGCAGATTTTGAATGAACCCTTTGATGGACGTGAGGGGCGTTCTCAATTCATGGGATACATGGGAGAGAAATTGCGCGCGCAGACGGTCCGCCCGCTCTAGGGCCTCGGTACGTTCTTTGACTTTGACTTCCAATCCCTGATTCCACTCTTCAATCTGCTGGTAGGCTGAGGCATTATCCAAGGCGATGGAGACTTGGCTCGCAACCGTCGTCATCAGTTCCAAATCGTCTTCGGTCACGCTTTGATTGTGCGAGCGATCGACCGTCAACATCCCCCAGATACGGCCCTTGGTCTTGATGGGAACCACGACCAAGGCTTTGGTCCCGCTCAATTCAGCCAAACGTTGATTGAGGGGATGGAGGCGGTGCCGGATCGACTCGATATCTTTGACCAACAGCGGGCGTCCTTGAAAGACCACTGTCCCTTCGGGACTCTCCCGATCGGTGATCGGAATCCGACAGGACCGGGCGAATGTTTCTACCTCCGTAGGCGCGCCGATCAGACGGATATGTTGAACGGTATTCTCACAGGGATCAAACATGGAGACCATGGCACTATTGTAGTTGAGCTCGTGCGTCAGGGCTTCCAATACCTGATGCAAGAGAGCATCTCGTTCGAAGGTCGAGCCGAACGAGAGCCCCGCTCGATGAAGCGCCGTCAATTGGGCCACTTTGCGGCGTAATTCCACCCGCATCTGCTCTTGTTCTAAATAGGCTTCGCGCAATTCCTCGTGACGGGATTCGACAGAGGTAATCTGCTCTTGAATCAAGGCCTCGCGGCGCTCGCTCTCTCGCAACAGGCTACGATTGAATATAATGCCGACAGCGAGGATCGGGCACAATCCGGCCAACAACAGTTCACCGAGACTTGCCGTCGGATTCACTGCGCCGACGACCGCCATGAGTACGAGGCCCGACACTCCTCCCCATGAGAACCACGTAAAGCTCTGCTGCACATGGGACGAAGATGCAATGGGTGTCGCTGCCGAAGCGTGCGCGCCCTGGGCATGTTCTACGCCGGCGCCGGCCGCACCGCTCAATTGAGTCGGACGTGTCTGCTCAAGGGATGAGGTGGCTCTCCAGAATCGCTTCCGATATCGACTCTCTTCTTGCCATCGGATCGTCCACTGACACCATTCATCATCATCGCCGATGCAGGAGGTCTCGATCGCTTCCGCATGAGAGAGGCCATGAATGCGATCAGCCATTGCCACCATGATACCCTGTGCAGACTGACAGACAAGACAGGCGCACCGCCTGCGGTAGGGCCCGAACTGCCGAAGCGTCCGTTCGGTAAACCGCATTCCCACTGTCGCCGTACTGCTTGTGACTTTCTCCACTCGGAACTCCACGGATCCCGAGGTAAACTTATTCCCAAAGTAGGGAAACATCGTATAGATTTGCGACAGAGAAAAGGGGCGAGTCAGGGCGAGCATGATGGGAGAAACCTTTTCTGCTCCCGCTTTGAAGGCAAAGCGGGAGTCGCCCGAGATCCGTTCACAAAACTCATACAAGTAGGAGGTAAATTCGTACGAGTAGCTGTTCCAGGGGTTCTTCAACAGTTCTGGGGTCACATGATAGACGGGATCTTTGATGCGGTCGTTCAAGAGACGGCACAATTCCTCAACAGCTTCTTTTCCCGCCGACACTCTACCCTCGGACATCACCAACTTTTCCAAAAAGACCGTCACGGCTCTAATACTGACGCCACTGAGATCCCGGATCGTCTGACCCTGTTCATCCAAACCAAACGGGCGAAACACCAAGGCTTCCTGCTCAAGAATGGTTCTATCTTTCGGTAAGAGTTCGATGGTGGGAGGAGATTTGGCCTCGACGATGTCGAGTGTGCTGCTGGTCATGACGTCATTTCCTTAGACGGTAGGATCATGAGACGGAGCTAGGCGTGGTGTATAGCATAGTGAGTCATTACGATGACCAAGGCACTACACAGAGCCGCGCATTCTCATCATCTGCACAGTTTACCTACAGGAATAGCACGTATGGCTCGGCGAGTATATGTCGACCGTCTAAGCTTTGCAATACGAAGGTTCAGCCCCTGGCATCAGTGGGGGGAGTCCTGTCAAAAGATGGGAAGAGTCCTGAGGGAAACGTCCGAAGAGCTGATTTTCTCTCGGCTTTCAAGCGCTCGTCTACCGATTGAGGGCGCGGGCGGACGCGCGCTTCTATTGCCTAACCGACCGTTTGAGTTTCTTTTCGACACTGGCAACCTTGCTTTGAAGGCGCCCGGAATGGTTCTTTCGATAGTCGATTTTGATCGTGCAGGAAATACGGTTCGAATCCTTCTTCATGCGCTCATAGCATTTCCGCACGACCGCGAAGACTTGCTCCCATTCACCCTCAAGGACTGTTCCCATGGGATTCAAGCGATACGGCACTCCGCTCTTATCGATAATGTCGAGGGAACGGGTCACGTACTTCCCGACACTTTCACCCTTGCCCAACGGCGACATGCTGAATTCCAGTAGAACCATGGTCACTCCTATTTTTTCGGCGTATCAGATTGCGCACTCGTTGCCGTGTGCACCTGTCTTTCCAGCCAGACTTTTGGATATTGCACCTTGCCGAGGAAACGAAATCCGTCCAGCGCGTCACGGAGCAATGTTCGCCGCTTCTCGGCATCCGGCTCATTTGCCTTGGCCTGTTCACGGAGTTGCCCAAGCCATTCGACAAAATCGATGAATTCGGCATCAAGAATCCGTTCCAGATCCTCCTTCATAAATCCGGACAGGGCCGGTACCATTCCGCTGGTACTGACCGCGACACGCACATGCCCCACTGCCGCGACTGCCGGCATTGTGACGCTGCTTGCCTCGGGATAGTCCACCGACCAGAGCAGCACGCCCTTGTCTCTGGCTTTAGCCAACAGCATCTGCGCGAAGTCACGATCGCCTCGGATCGTATTGAGAATGAGAATGGCGTGTTCGAGGTCCGTTTCGCGAAATTGCCGTCCGCGGTGGATAATCTTCCCCGAAGCCGCCAGCAGGCGTAGAGGTTCATTCAGCGTAGGACTGATCACCGTGACCCGTGCTCCGGACTCGAGCAGACGTTGTGATTTGTCCGATGCCTCCTCATCGCCACCGATGACCAGAACCAGCCAGCCTCTCACGTCCAAGACCAAAGGAAAACCTGGATTGGCAGCCATGATGGAACTCCCGTTTCGACTGAAAGGCCCAGTATCCGAAAATGGACCTCCATCATGCAAGAGGGATTTCAGGGCGTACACTCATTTCACTCGCCTACGCAGGACGCTACCGCTGCCTGTCTCTCCGCAGTAATCTGTTGCTGAGGATGGATCAAGCCGCGGGGCTCCATCTTTGATGAATCTGTCGTTATAATGCAGCGCGTCAAAAGTTTGAGCGAGGTCATGCACGACGTCGAGCAAATTGCAGTAGGAAGCAGAGAGCGGTTATGGAGACATGAGCTCTTGGGAGTTCCTGCAAGACGGCGTGTTACGTGTCGGCGGGATCGGCGTCGAGTTCCATGTTCCAATAGAGATAATCACGCCAGCTTTCCGGCGTGTTGCGAATGCCGATGGTAATAGTAATGACAGGGCTCCAACGAGGTTTCACAGGACGCTTCTTCAACCTCATGCCGGCTTCTTCCGGTGTACGACCGCTCTTCCGATTGTTGCAGCGCCAGCACGCGGTGACGATGTTTTCCCACGTTTTTTTCCCACCCTTTGCAATGGGCACCACATGATCAAACGTCAGTTCTTCGGTCCGAAACTTGTGATTGCAGTATTGGCAGCAATACCCGTCCCGCGTAAAAATATTGATGCGGGAAAATTTGACGGCGCGATGACTGTCTTTCAGTTTGACGAGTTTGAGCAGCCGCATCACTGCGGGAAGCTTGATCGACAAAGAAATCCCATGGATTTCCCTGTCGTAGACTTCCAAGACTTCGACTTTCCCTTGCC
>CAZPNQ010000170.1:0-6475 GCA_964587955.1 uncultured Nitrospira sp. | reverse complement strand
TGAGGCTATTGAACGTCGTATATAAGAGGACAAAGATCAGAAACAGCGCGATCGGGACGACAATGGCGAGCCGAGCAGACGCACGCTGCAGATTTTCAAACTCACCTCCCCATTCAATCCAGTACCCAGACGGCAGGGTCACTTGGCTTTCCACCGCCTTCTGCGCTGCGCCGACAAACCCCGCGAGGTCTCGACCGCGCACATTGGTTTCGACCGCCAGCCTCCGTTGGATGTTTTCCCGGCTGATTTGTGCCAGGCCGGTTTCAATACGAATATCCGCCAGTTGTCTAAGTGGAATGAGGCGACCCTGTGAATCGGCAATGCGAATGTCTAAAATACGTTCGAAATTCTTACGGTCGTCAGGACTGAACCGCACTTGCATGAAAAACCGGCGGTTGCCTTGCACGACTTGACCGACAATCCGTCCGCCCAACGCGGTGACGGTATCCAAAATCTGACCGGCATTGATGCCATACCGAGCAATTTTCTCCCGGTCGATGGCCACCACGTGGTACGGCATACCGGCCACTTGCTCTGCCTTGGTGTCTGCCGCCCCGGGAACTTGTGAGACCGTTTGGACGACCTGATCGCCGAGGCGGCGGAGGGTCTCCATATCCTCACCGAAAATGGTAATGGCGATGTCGGACCGCACTCCCGCAATCAATTCCTGGACGCGGAGCTCAATCGGCTGGGAATAACTGAACGTGTTGCCGGGGACAGCCTTGGTCAATGCCCGTTTGATCGCATCAATCAAATCGTCCTTCGTGGTGGCGGTCGTCCAGTCCGAGTCAGGCTTCAAAATGAGATAGATGTCACTGACCTCGACACCCATTGGATCAGTTGCGATTTCTGGTCGTCCGGTTCTCGACACAACCGTGATCACTTCTGGAAACTCCTTGAGGACCTGCTCAATGCGGGTGGTGGCCCGAACTGACTCCTCCAGCGAGACGCTCGGCAGGCGCCACGCTTGCAAGGCGATAGTACCTTCATCAAGCGTGGGAATGAATTCAGCGCCCAGAAAGGCAGCCACACCGAGGCTCATTGCAAACAGCGCGGCCGCAACGCCCCCAGCAATAGCCGGGTGTTCCATTGTCTGTGAGAGAAGCGGACGATACCCTCGCTTGGCTTGCCGAATAATCCAAGTCTCCTCCTCCTTCACTCCGCGACGAAGGAACAGGCTCGCGAGCACCGGCGTCACGGTCAAGGTCAGTACGAGCGACCCGACGAGCGCAAAGATGACCGTCACGGCCATCGGACGAAACATCTTTCCTTCAATGCCTTGCAAGGTGAGGATCGGCAAGTAGACGATGATAATAATGCCGACTGCAAACACGATCGGGCGGAGCACTTCCCGGCCCGCTTCGATGACGACCCCCCGCATGTCTGCGGCCGACAGGCGTTGGCTATTCTGGGCGGCTCGCCGTCGTTCGGCAAGATGCCGGATAGTGTTCTCAATCATGACGACGGACGCATCCACAATAAGGCCGAAGTCGATCGCGCCGAGGCTCATCAGGTTGCCCGAGATGTTGGCGGTCAACATTCCAGTGAACGCCACGAGCATGGAGAGCGGGATAGCCGCGGCGACGATAAGTCCGGCCCGGAGATTTCCTAGAATGAGAAACAGCACGGCGACTACGAGCAGCGCACCCTCAGTCAAATTGGTGGCGACCGTCTTGATGGTTTTTCTGACGAGATCCGTTCGATCGTAATAGGGCTCGATGGTCACACCGGACGGCAGGGTCTTTTCGATCTGCTGAAGCTTCTTTTTCACCCGATCCACGACAACTCGTCCATTTTCTCCGATCAGCATCATGACGATGCCCGTGACGGCCTCACCCCGGCCGTCGCGCGTGACCGCGCCTTGGCGGACCATCGGAGCGAAGCGTGCCTTGCCCAAATTGCGCACATAAATAGGTGTCCCGTCGTGTCCTGTCGTCACGATGATGTTGTCGATGTCCTCTAATGTCTGCACCAGGCCTTCGCCACGGATCAGATACTGTTCCTGCGCGTGTTCGATATAGCCGCCACCCGAGTTGGCATTGTTCTGTTCGAGCGCCGCGAAGACTTGTTCGATTGGAATTTTGTAGGAAACCAGTTTGGCGGCATCCAGTTGCACTTCATACGTCTTCAGCTCGCCGCCATAAGTGTTGATTTCCACTACCCCAGGAACGGAGCGGAGTTTGAATGCAATGTCCCACTCCAAAATCGTCCGTAGGTCCATGAGGGAGTAGCCGTCCCCTTTGACCTCAAATTGGAAAATCTCCCCCAGTCCCGTGGAAATCGGACCCAATTCCGGGTTGCCGAAACGGGGTCCGATCGCCTCGCGGGCACGTGGCAGGCGTTCCATCACCAGGCGCCGGCAGAAGTAAATGTCCATTCCCTCGTTAAAAAAGATCGTTACCGCCGAGAGTCCGAACCGGGAGACAGATCGGATTAGGGTGATACCAGGCAAGCCGGACATCGCAGTCTCGACGGGGAACGTGATGAATTGCTCAACCTCGATCGGGGAAAGACCCGGCGCATTGGTGAGGATCTGGACCTGATTCGGTGTCACGTCTGGGACGGCATCGATCGGCAGCAACTGCATGGAATAAACCCCGCTAACGATGATGAGACCGGCAAACACCACGATTAGAAACCGGTTGGTTAGCGAAAATTCCAGGACTCGATTCAGCATGGCAGGGGACCTCCGGGTAACATTGGTCTAATCTCCGCCTATCTGTTCTTTGAGTAATATAGACTTGAGATAGAAAGACCCGGTCGTCACGACCATTTCTCCTTCACGCAGGCCAGATTGAATTTCGCCGTAAGGCGGGGATCGTCTTCCTAAGCTCACCTGCCTCAGCTCATACGTGCCTGGTTTCTTTTCCACAAATGCCACGGTCTGGTTGTTCACCTGTTGCAGAGCGTCCAACGGCGCAACCAGTACATCAGAACCGCGTCCCGGCAAGATGACCGCAGCGCGGGCAAACATGCCCGGCCGCAGACGACGCTGTGGATTGGGAATTTCGACCCGCGCATCGATCGTGCGAGTTGCAGGGTTCAAAACATCACTAAGATAGACGATGGTTCCCTTGAAGGTTTCGCCGGGAAAGGCATCCACCGTAATCTCCACATCGTCTCCCTCTTTCACAGCCGCGAGATTCTGCTCATAGACATCAAGGATGATCCAAACCGTAGACAGGTCGGCAATCGTAAAGGCTTTATCCTTGGGACTGATCAATTCTCCCAACGTGATTGTCCGCTCGATGACGGTTCCGCTCAAAGAGGAGACCAGGGGGAAGTAGGAGAGGGGTTGGCCTTTCCTATTCCAATCGATGTGCGTAATGTCTTCATCAGAAAGGCCGATGAGTCGTAATGCTTCATGAGCAGCGCGGTAGGCGGCAAGGCTTTTTTCATAGCGGCCCTTGGCGTCCAGGAATTCCTTTTCCGAAGTAATCTGCTCTTTGTACAGTCCTTCTTCGCGAATATAGTTCCGTTTATCAACATCGTGGGTCGTCTTCGCCTGAAGGAAGTCGGACTTCTTCTGGCCCAGTTCGATGCTGTCCAGGAGGGCGAGCACTTGTCCAGACTTCATGTGTTGGCCCAGCTCTGCCTTGACCCCGATGACCCGGCCTTCGATCCGAGGGCTCAGATGCACGAGGCGGTATTCATTGGGCTTGATCGTGGCCGTGGCCGCGACTTCATCACGAAAGGGGCGGCGTTCCACCCGGGCTGTCTGAAACGCCTGCCCGGACAGCGCTTGGGCCGGGACTGATACCTCTTGCACTATCGTTGATGGAGCCTGCTCTTGGCCTGATTTTTCCTCTTCTTTCACACCAGCTGGGCGCCGCTCCGATGAAGTTTGTTGACTGCTTTCCTCGACCTTACTCTGCTGGCAGCCAGCGCCTAAGAATCCTGCCACGACCAGCCACAGAAGCACTTCACAATTGATCATGAACAAGCCGAAGCGGAACATCGTGTTCTGTACCGGCCTCTCACGAAAGCCGGATTGGCTTCTCGAAGCAACACAGCTATTCGTGTATGGATTATTGTCGGTCATGGGAGTTCACCCGTCCACCGTTCGAGACGCGCCAAGGCCATCGAAAGGGCCGCGCGGGCCTGGGCATATTCGAGTTGCATTTGTTGATACACCCGCTGAGAATCGATTAATTCCAGGAGACCAGCGGCACCTTGACGAAAACTGATGCGAGCAATCCGCAAGGCCTCCTCGGCTTCCTTGAGCAGTCCTTTTTCAAATACCTCGATCTGTTCACGATCCGTGCGCACCTCTTGGGCTAATTCGGTCACAGTTTTGATCAATTCATTCTGAGTTCCCACGCGCTCCGCCTCGGCACGATCTTTTGCGCCCAAGGATGCCTCGATCTCACCTTGGCGCCGATACCAGAGCGGCAAAGGCAGCCGCAGGCCTGCGGTGTAAGCCTCATCACCCGCTTCTCGATGATACGTCCCTGTCACGGAGACATAGGGAACACGAGATTCCTGTTCCAACGTCACCATGTGTTGCGCTCGTTCGATCTGTTTCGAGGTCCGACGAAGGCTCGGATTCGATTCCAGGGCGGTGGTAATCAGCTGGTCAAGATTCAGATCCTGCCGTACCTGTACAAAATCACCGCCGACTGTAAAGTCATTGCTCAGCGCTCCGGCCGTCACTGCATTGAGTCCGGCCCGCGCTGCGACGAGGGCGTTTTGGGCACGGCTGAGATCTTTCGTTGCCTTCTGTAACTCCACATTTGCCTTCACGGCTTCGAAAGGGCGTGCTTGGCCGGCATCGACACGCGCCTTGATCGTCTGAAAAATGTCTCGGACGGTGGAAAGGTTTTGCATCGACAGGTCCACGTCGCGTTGGGCGAACAACAGCCGGTAAAAGGCAACTTTGGTATCGGCACGGACGTTCAAGCGCGCCTCGTCCACGCCCGCTAGGGCACCAGAAACACCCGCTTCGGCAGCCTCCCGGCGTGCCTTTCGCTTGCCGGGGAGTTCCAAGGGTTGTTCTACAGTCAGCGTTCGCTCGACGATCGAGACGCCCGTGCTGGGTTCGTGGATCGAGCCTCTTCCAACAATTGCATCGATCGACGGATTCAAGAACGCACTGGCAGCGACCCGATCGCCTTGACTCTGTCGGACGGCGCCCTTCGCCGAGCTCATCGCGGGATTCCGCTTCAAGGCTAAATCGAGCACTTCCTCCAGGTTCAGAATCGGAATTTCAGTGTGGGCGGACGCGCATTCGACGCAAGCGATGCTTGCTAGTTGCAGGGAAACGCCAATGGCCCACATGTGTGTATTGTGCATGACAATCTCCTCATCGCAAACCGTTGAACAGACGATCAGGGTTGATCGCGGTCCCGACCTTCCCATATTATCAATACAGCCGCAACGATAACGTAGGCGACGACCGGAATGGCCCACAGGATCTTCGTGCGGTCAAACTCCATGCTGTCAGACCCCGTGGTGCCAAACCCCAGGAACAGCCATATCGGCTCATGAATAAAAAGAAAAAACACCAACATTGCCAAACCCAGCCAGTTAGTCCAACGCATGCCCATCATGAGAATAGCTCCCTTCTTCCTTCTCGATCTGGTATTGAGGCATCATTCGTGCATAGAGCGCGTTTTCATCCCCCCCAGGACGAAGCCGCTGCGCCGCACCCTGAGAGCAATCCACTCAATACAGGGAGGAGTGTCGATTGATATTCGACCTGATAGACAACACACTGTGCTGCAACTCCGCTGCTTCTATGAGCAACGTAATGCCAATAAGTCGTGCATGAAACTTCTTCATTGCCCCCATGGCGGACAATGGTTGTCTCGGGTGCGTTGTGTAAACGGCTCTTTCTGACGCGTTAGACGGTGAGGGGAGGATGGAACAGGACCACGACGAAGGTCGGCACATATAACGAGGGGGTAGAGTCGACATCATCTGTGCGAGGGGACAGGACCTCAGGAGCGACAAGGCAGACCGACTGGAATACGACATGGCAGGGACACCCATCAGCGATCAGGTTCTCAGGAGTTAACGGAGAATCGGCCGTCATTTCGGCCTGAGCTGTGGCGGGCCCGAGCGGCCACTCACCGAGACATGTAAGACCGGTAAGTTGGATTCCAAGCAGGAAGACCAGCCCGATGAGCAAACGATATGTCGGTCTCGTATCAAACATCACGTCACGTTTCTTGAATATAACATAGCGTTGAGCCAAAGCACACATTTTTTTGGCTGCGTTTTACGAGCCCAGAACACAATGCGGCGGCTGTTCCATGCGACCGTCATTACTGCCAAGCAAGTGAAAACCAGGAGAATACAGAAGAAGAATACGATCGTCTCGCTCAGAGAGACTTGATGACCGCGCGGTCACGTGGCCGTTCGCCTCGATAACCATATGAATAGCTGTACGCAACACACGGGGGCATCTCATCGAAGCTTCCCTGTCCAGCGTTCCAACCGCGCCACCTCGACGGAGAAACTCGCCTGTGCCTGC
>CAZPNQ010000169.1:0-6797 GCA_964587955.1 uncultured Nitrospira sp. | reverse complement strand
ATGCCGCGACACAGGCTTGACGAACCGCGGCACCTCCTTTTTGAGCCCCCAGTGTGAGAGCCGCGATGGCGGCGGGGGTGGCGAGCTTTCCGAGCGCTTCTGCTCCGATAACGGCCAACTCTTCTTTTTTTCTCCGATTGACCCATGCCCATTCGGTCATCAGACCTTGCCAATAGGGAACCGCTTCGTCGCCGCACGTTGCGCGGACAGCCTGAAAAACCGCTCGACGCTCACTGATTGGGCGATCCATGAACCATTCCTCCGTCAGATAAGGAGACCACAGGGAGAAGGGAACGGCGTACTGACCGGACATGAGCAGCTTGAGTGCGGCAAAACGGACTCCTTCATCGTCATCGGTCATGAGAGAGACGAGTTTGGTGCCATTACCGCTTGGCCGGAACAAGGCGAGGGCACGAATCACGTCCCGACGTACTTGCGCGTCGGGATACCGGATCAGTTTTTCGACCGGATCGGCGAACCGAGGATTGTTCCATCTGATGAGGATCGAAAGCAGATGACGAACATACCCAGGTCTGCGATCCGACAACCCTCGCAATAAGAGATCCGGATGGTCTTTCGCTAAGACCGCGAGAGCCTCCGACACAATGGCTTGGTGAGCCGGAGATGTGACGTTCGCAAGTAGGGAACAGAGTGAGGGAACGGCATCCGGTTTCATCAGCAATAAAATGGTGGCGAGCCCTTTCACGTCGGCGTCGGGGCTTCGGTTGAGATACCCTTCGATCATCTTCACCCGCTCCGCCCGGCCGAGTCCATCGAGAAGCGAGGCCAACTGTTGTTTGTGTTCTTCGCCCAGATCAGGCCGCACGGCATCCGTTTCGTGGAGGAGACTTAAGACGTTTTCCAACACCGTCCATTTGCCTTCGCGAAGGAGAGATTCCACGACGTTGCTCCACAGGCTGAAGAGTTTCGTCAGTAACGCCGGAGATTTCTCCGAGGCGAGGATCGCGGTCAGCATGTCCAGAATGTACATGAGACCGTCTTGTTTTCTTTCTGCCTCGATTTCTTGTACGAGAGCGGCAAGTTCTTCATCCGTGACTTCATAGCCTGCAAGGCCGGATTGGAAACGGCTTTTGGCGTTTCCAGAGCTGCTCTCGGAGCCTGCGGTGCCGTCTCGCTTTTTGCGCTCCCGTTCCCGATCCAACAATTCTCGGAGCGTCGAATCCGAGGAGCTCATGCCTGTGTCAGGACGGGTAACGCCGGTATTCCCCGCCGAAGATTTTGAGAGCTCTTCGGCAGTCACGAGCGTGATCGTCGACAAATTCCGAGACCAAAGACGAGTGACGATATCGTCGTCCTCGTTTGAGTCCACGTCGCTCCATAAGGAGGCGAGGAAGAGCGACAGATCCTCTTGTGTGAGGCCTTGGTGCAGAACGAGTTCTCGAATGCCGTCGGCGTACAACTTGAAAGCCAGGCTCTCGCTTCCTCCATCCTTCTCTGTCTGATATACAATGCACTCCTTACACAATAGTTCTGATCGTTGAATGAGGAAGGCCAATTTTGAATAAGAGGCGAGGTGACTGGTCAATTCTTCGAACAGCTGCTGTGTAAATTTCTGAGCCACGGGATTCGTGGCGCCGTACGTCCGGTTCGATTTGGCGGTCTTATCCAACAGTTTCAAGACACGTTTGACGGAGACAATTTCGAGATCTTCCGCGCGCGCGGCGACTGCGGCGGCCATCATTTCTTGAGCCGTTTTGAGGTCTGTCGTCATATGTATGACCTACCGGCACATCACAGATTCGTCAAGAAAATCGCCGTTCTTTACAGGCGTTCTATTCAGAGAGTGCACAGCGGGTCGCTTGTGTGTCATGCCAAGCATCAGTAAAATCAGACCACAATATGCCCCCTCCGCTTGTCATCTGTTTCGGCGATAGTCTCACGGCAGGGTTTCAGTCGCCATCGAGAGACAATCCGGCGGGATTAGAGACGCCATACGGGCAATTTCTGCAGTCTTTCTTAGGTGGTGCCGCAGCGGTTCGCACCAGTGGAATGTGCGGTGAGTTGACGGGAGAAATGGTCATGCGATTCCGGCGCGACGTGCTCGATCATCACCCGAGTTATGTGCCCATTCTCGGGGGGACCAACGATCTGGGATGGAACAAGGCACCGTCAGAAATTATGAGCAATCTGGCCCTGATGTACGAACAGACCTTGATGATGGGTGGTGTTCCGATTCCGGTGACAATTCCATCGATTCGAGTGGAAGACGCTTCGGGCAGTCAAGAAGGACAGGAGTGGATGGCCGACCACCTCGCCCGCCGAAACCAATTGAACCAACTTGTCAAAGATTTCGCCGACTCCAAAGATCTTGCCTGCGTGGACCTTTTTGCAGCCACCGTGGATCATAAAAGTGGGCAACTGGTAGCGATGTACTCGAACGACGGGATTCACCTGACTACTGCCGGGTATCGGCTATTTGCCGAGCATGTTGCGCAAATCCTGAAGCCGCTGCTGGGGCAAGATACCCAATCATGAGTGTCATACTCACAGCCGTTACCGATCGAGAGTTTGATAGGGTCGTCGAGGGAAGTTCTGTTCCGGTGTTGGTTGAATTTTGGAAGCCAGGGTGCAGTCACTGCCGGGCCCTCATGACGGAGCTCGAACGCCTGCAAGCCGATAGGGGATCGAATCTTCTCATCCTCACGATGAACGTGGACGAGAATTTTCAAATCCCCGCTGAACTGGACATCGCATCGCTTCCCGCGCTGGCGTTATACCGCTACGGGGAATTTGTAAAATTTATCGGAGGGCTAGGAACACGGGAGGAGATAGTGAAACAGATGGAAAACGATATATGAAAGAATCGGTCTTGTGTCGATGCCGCACATCCTGGAGAGTGCTCTTTAGGGCATCTCCAGCTGTAACATCCAAGGCACGTTGTTGTGTTCAATAGGTTGTAGACAAGTTCATGACGCCGGTGTTCTGTTCGTCGCTGTGGGAGTCGTTAGAGTTGGGCCCGGGGACTACAGCACTCGCCAAGCGCGGCCGTCGTTTTGGATCAGGCGATCCGCTTCCACCGGTCCCCATGTCCCGGCTCGGTATTCCGGCAACCACTGTTGCCCAGACTTGTCCCAGGCGTCGAGAATTTGGGTGATCCAAGCCCAGGAGGCTTCCACCGCGTCGCGTCGCATGAAGCGGGAAGCATCTCCCGTCATCACGTCGAGTAAAAGGCGCTCATAGGCTTCAGGAGACGGGCGACCGAACACTTCCCCATACTTGAAGTCCATTTCAACCGGATGAGTCTGAGCACGGGTGCCCGGCACCCGTGAGACAACGCGAAGGGTGAGCCCTTCCTCCGGTTGAATTTTTAAAGCCAATACGTTCGGGGCTTGAGGGGTTTGTCCGCCGGCATTGAAAAGGATCTGTGGAATGTCTTTGAACTGGACCGCAACTTCGCTGGCGCGTTGGGGCAACGCTTTTCCTGTTCGTAAGTAGAAGGGGACGCCGGACCACCGCCAGTTATCCACGAAACATTTCACGGCGACGTACGTTTCGGTGGTGGAGTTCGGCTTCACGCCCTTTTCGCGGCGATAGCCAGGAACCGACGTGCCATGGGCCGTCCCTTCGGTGTATTGGGCTCGGACTGTAAACTTTTCCACATCCTTTGCGGTGATGGGTCTCAAGCAGCGAAGCACTTCCATTTTGGCATTTCGAACCACGTCCGGATCGAGGGAGTACGGCGGCTCCATGGCGACCAAGCAGAGCAATTGAAGTAAATGATTCTGGATCATATCCCGCAGAGCGCCGGCTTCTTCATAATACGTGGCTCGCGTCCCCACGCCTTCAGCTTCGCTGACGGTGATTTGGACGTGGTCGACGTATTTATGATTCCAGATCGGCTCGAAGATGCTGTTGGCAAAACGTACGACCATAAGATTCTGAACCGTCTCTTTGCCGAGATAATGATCGATTCTGAAAATCTGCGATTCGTCGAAGACTCGGCCCGTCACTTCGTTGATGGCTTTCGCCGAGGCCAAGTCGCGCCCAACCGGTTTTTCGACGATGATGCGAGTGTAGGGTGATGGCGTCCCGTGCGTTCCCGCCAGACCGGAGCGGGATAAGCCTTCGCAGGCTGCGGTGAAAGAACTGGGAGGGATGCTGAGATAAAAAATTCGATTCCCAGGCAGTTGGAACCTTCGCTCGAGCTCCTCAATCCGTTCCTTCAATCGTTCATAGGTCTGGGGATCATCGTTTCCTCCCGCCAAATAAAACAGATGCTGGGAAAAGGTGTTCCACGTTTCTTCGATCAACGCCTGGCGGGAATGTTTGATCACCCCATCGCGCACAGTCGATCGGAACTCTTCGTCACTCATCGGGGTGCGGCCCAGGCCGAGCACGACATAGTTCGACGGGAGCAACCCGTCGAGAAGAAGATTGTACACGGCAGGAATGAGGCGTCTGCGCGCCAAATCTCCCGAACCTCCGAAAATGACGAGGGTACAGGGTTTGACGGACGGCAGCGGTTCCTGGGCAGGACTGATGTCGATTCGTTGACTCGTCGTCGAGGCCATCAGCGTCTCCTAAGCAGTGACGGACCGTTATCGCCGAACAGCATGGCCTCCAAAGGCATTCCGAAGAGCCGCCAGCATTTTTTCAGCAAACGATTCGTCCTGTCGTGAGCGAAACCGAGTAAAAAGCGCCGTCGTGAGGGTGGGAACCGGCACGTCTTTCTCGATGGCATCGGCGATCATCCAACGGCCCTCACCGGAATCTTGCACGTACCCTTTGAGTTTTTCCAGCTTTTGATCGTCCTTGAGCGCACCGGCGGCCAGTTCCAATAACCAGGACCGCACGACACTCCCGTGCATCCAAAGATCGGCAACGCGCGCCAGATCGAGTTTGTATTCGCTCTTCGACATCAGTTCGAAACCTTCGGCATAGCCTTGCATCATGCTGTACTCGATGCCGTTGTGCACCATCTTCACGTAGTGTCCGGCACCGACCGCGCCGACGTGAGCCCAGCCGTTTTCCGGCGCCAGGGTCTTGAACGCCGGTTCAAGCCGTTTGACGGCTGCGTCTTCTCCGCCGACCATGAGACAGTAGCCGACTTTCAGTCCCCAGACCCCTCCGCTGGTTCCCGCATCGACATAATGAATGCCTCTTTTCTTCAGCTCGGCGGCACGCCTCACGTCATCGTGAAATCTGGTGTTTCCTCCGTCTACGATGATGTCGCCTGGTTGCAAAAGAGCAGCGACCGCCTGAATAGTTTCCTCGGTGGGAGCGCCGGACGGAACCATGATCCAGACGGCGCGCGGAGCCTTCAGTTTCCCGACGAGATCAGTGAGGGCGGTGGAACCGATGCAGCCCTGGCCTTCAGCCTGTTTGATGAGCTCGTTGGATCGATCATAGACCACCACGCGGTGCTGATCGCGCCGAAGGCGCGTCACCATGTTCATCCCCATCTTGCCGAGTCCGATGAATCCCAGTTCCATAAGAGAGCTCCTTGGTTTGTCGCCGGTCACAGCCAATGTGCGTCCGTCGATCGATCTACAGGCAGATGTGGTTCCTCTCACGGCGCACATGAAACACGTTTTCGACGCGGAGGCAACCGGATGATGTGCTGCTCCGGTCAGTCGATGCGAGCAGGATTCGGGACATCCTTAAAGAGGAGATCGGCAAATTGCCGGCCAAAGTTGAGCCGATCGGTGAGGCTGGTGGCCGTCAGGAATTGTCCGGCCAGGTCGGCAAGCGCCGGCTCGCGCGAAAACATAAACCGGTGAACATCCACCGGGGCAACCAACCAAAACCCTCGCATACGAAAGAACGCCAAAATACAATCCTCATAAAACAGCGTCAATAAGTAGTGGGCCGTTCCCGGCTTATCTACGAGATCTTGCGTTTTGTCCAGTAAATGATAACACTCCGCCTTCAGGCGAATCTGTTCGTTGATCGAAGCCGATGGCGGACCTTGGCGAAAGCGGTGATGGACCTTTTCGATCAGTTTCGCGCAGATGCCATCGTGATCGTAAAGGATTCGTCCTTTTCGAAGCAGCGAAGGGAGTCGAAGGGAGTCTGTGATGTCCTCTTCAACAGAGAGGTAACCGTAATAACGAATATCTGCCAAGCGGTCGCCGACGCGAAGAATTTCGTGGCCATCGGCTTCCCCCTTGACGAGGGCGATCAAGTCGATGTCGCTGTGGAGAGTGAGAGCCCTGCGCGCTCCCGAGCCGACGAGTATGACGCCGACGAGGTCACCGCCCCTTCGGCCTCTGATGTGCCGCAACGCGACTTCCACATTGTCATCAAATCCCGGGGGCACCGGCGATTCGGGTTGCTCAGGCGGTTCCGGGACGTCGAGCAACTCTGCGTTCAGTTCTTCACGAGTGGGAGTGGTTGTTGTGGTCTGTGTGTCCATGATGTTCTTTAAACCTGTTTCGATGAGTCGTGTTCGGAAACCATATAAATCAATCAGCGAAGGATCTACCCCGCGTTTTCGCTAAGTTCCTCGTTGCATGGAACGCAACAAGTAGAAAACAGCGTCGCTCAGGCATTCTATGGATAGAGGAATAGGGTGTCAACGCCGAATGATCAACGTGCGAGAAGGTTGGCAAAAACGGCTGCGGCTTCGTCGATCTGCTTGTCCGTGATATGCAGATGGGTGACGGCCCGATAACTCTGTCCTCCTACGGCATTGATAAGCACGCCTTGCTCTTTGAGTGCGGCTACCAATTCGGCCGGAGAACGATGCGCATCGATGATATCGAACATGACAATATTTGTTTCTACATGCTGAGGGGCAACGTGTATGGCGGGAATTGGCTGCAGCAGCCGAGCCA
>CAZPNQ010000168.1:0-6835 GCA_964587955.1 uncultured Nitrospira sp. | reverse complement strand
TGATTGCCACCAGCCTGCCGACGTTGAGTGGGGAAGCCATCATGCTCGATGTGGGGGCGAACGTGGATTGCAGCGCCACGCATCTCGAGCAATTCGCCGTGATGGGCAATGAATATGGGAAGCATCTGCTCGGAAAACCGAATCCCCGTGTCGGTCTTCTGAGCATCGGCGAAGAAGACGGTAAGGGCAACGAAGTCACCAAAGAAGCGTTCAAACTGCTCAAAGGAAGCACGATGAACTTCGTTGGGAATATTGAGGGGCGCGATGTGTACAGCGGGATCGCCGATGTCGTCGTCTGCGACGGGTTTATCGGGAACGTGGCCTTGAAGATTTCCGAAGGCGTTGCCGAGATGATTAAGAAGCTGTTGCTCAAGGAGATCGCGGGCAGCTTCTTCGGGCGCTTAGCGTATCCGCTGATTGCCAGACCGTTGATGAATCTGAAACGGAAGACGGACTATGCCGAGTTCGGTGGTGCGCCATTGTTGGGCGTCAATGGAATTACGATGATTTGCCATGGCCGGTCATCGGCGAAAGCCATTAAGAATGCGATTCGGAGAGCCAAAGGTATGGCGGAAGGCCGTGTGCACGAGCTGATTCAACGGGATATTGAAGAGAGTCACCTCCAGCCGCCGGCGGAAGAGAAGACATGAAAGCGTACATTGCGGGGACCGGCTCCTATGCACCTGCCAGGGTACTGACGAATGCGGATCTTGAACGCATGGTCGCCACGTCTGATGAATGGATTCGAGAACGGACCGGAATCCGGGAGCGACGTATCGCAGCGACCGGAGAAGCGTGTTCGGATTTGGCGGTTCAGGCGGGAAAGCGGGCGTTGACCGCAGCAGGTCTGGCAGCAACGGACCTGGACATGATTTTGGTTGCGACGTGTACGGGTGATTATCCTCTCCCTGCGACCGCCTGTCTTGTGCAGCATCAGCTTGGTGCGACCAAAGCCGCAGCGTGCGATCTGTCGGCCGCCTGCTGCGGATTGGTGTATGCGCTTTCGGTGGCGGATGCCTATGTGAAAAACGGGATGCGCTACGTTCTGGTGATTGGGTCAGAAGTCATGTCGGCCATTACCGATTGGACCGACCGGAACACCTGCGTGCTGTTTGGAGATGGGGCGGGCGCGGTCGTCGTCAGTGCACGTGACGGAGAACGGGGGATCCTCTCTACTGACCTTCGCTCCGACGGTACGCTCTGCGAGCTGATCATGGTGCCGGGAGGAGGCTCACGTACTCCACCGTCAGAAAAAGTGATCTCCGAACGTCTTCAGTACATCAAGATGAAGGGGAACGAGACGTTCAAAGTTGCAGTCCGCACCTTGGAAGAGATCGCGCGCGCGACTCTTTCCGCCAATGGTCTCCGTGTGGAGGATCTTGATTTGTACGTGCCGCACCAAGCCAATGTGCGCATTCTCAAGGCGGTCATCGAGCGGCTGGGTCTTCCGATCGAAAAGGTGCTCCTGAATCTCGATCGTTACGGGAACACTTCTGCGGCCTCCATCCCGATTGCACTGGATGAAGCCGTTCGCGAGGGGCGTATCAAAGATGGCTCATTGGTGATGCTCGGGGCTTTTGGGGCGGGATTAACCTGGGCTTCTGCAATCATTCGGTGGTAGAGAACGACCGGGTCGTGATCCGGAATCATGCCATGTGGAGCTCCTTTCTGATTGTGCGAAGGCGACTTGTAAAAACTTTTCCCGTTGACTTTGCGCGGGATTTCGAAGATATCTAACGCCCCATGACTTTAGGAATCGGGCTTGTTTTCCCTGGACAGGGTTCCCAGTCGGTCGGAATGGGAAAAGCGCTGTATGACGCGTATCCCTCATTGAAACCCGTCTATGATGAGGCCTCGACGGTCTTGGGTTACGATGTCGCCGAGTTGTGCTTCGCCGGGCCGGCTGAACAACTCAATCGAACGGAATTCACCCAGCCAGCCTTGCTTGTCAGCAGTGTGGCCGCGTTGAAACTGTTTGAGCCGGTCGGAATCAAACCGGTTGCGGTGGCGGGGCATAGTTTGGGTGAGTACTCGGCGCTGGTTGCGGCAGGCGGCGTATCATTTCGTGATGCGGTCGGTCTGGTTCAGAAGCGGGGACGCTACATGTCTGAAGCCGTGGCCACGGGTACCGGTCTCGTTGCAGCCCTGTTGGGTTTAACCGGCGAAGTGGTCAAAGATGTGTGCCGCAAGGCATCGTCCGTCGGGATCGTCGCAGCCGCAAACTTCAACTCGCCAGGGCAGGTCGTTATTGCCGGTGAAAAAGCGGCGGTGGAGCGGGCGATTGAATTGGCCAAAGCACAAGGATGTAAGAAGGCCATTCCACTGCCGGTCAGTGTCCCGGTTCATACCCCGTTGATGCAGCAGGCAGCCGATCGATTGGCTAAGGACTTAAATGCGGTCGCATGGTCGGACCTCAGTGCTCCTCTTGTGAATAATGCAGAAGCGAAAGCGATCAGCCGGGCACATGAGATCCCAACATCGTTGGTCCGCCAGCTGCCTTCTTCCGTGCTGTGGGAAGAGACCGTGCAGACAATGGGAAGGATGGGCGTCACGACGTTTGTAGAAATAGGTCCTGGCACGGTACTCACCGGCTTGATCAGACGGATACTGCCTGAGGCGAAACTGTTGAATGTGAACGATCCAAAGTCGTTGGACGCAACGCTCAAGGCGGTCAGCTAAGGCGGATCGTCCACATTGAAAACCAGATGACGAATTCCCAGTCAGCCTGTTAACGTATGGTCCGAAAGGTTTGAAATGTCATTACAAGGAAGAACAGCTATTGTCACCGGGGCAGCGCAAGGCATCGGTCGGGCCATTGCCGAATGCCTGGCCCAAGCAGGTGCCGACATTGCCGTGGCCGATCTCGACCCCGGCCGCTCCCTGGAAACGGTCGCTTCCGTCGAGAAACTAGGGCGGAAGGCTCTCAACATTAAGGTCAATGTGGCCGACGCGAATGAAACCAAAGCGATGGTCGAGCACGTCATGAAGGACTGGGGAAAAGTGGACATCCTCGTCAACAATGCCGGCATCACTCGCGACGGTTTGTTGTTACGGATGAAGGAAGAAGATTGGAACTTGGTGCTTCAGATCAACTTGAACGGGACGTTTAACTGCACGAAGGCGGTCTTGCAGCCAATGACCAAGCAACGGTATGGTCGTATCGTCAATATAGCCTCGATCGTCGGGGTGATAGGAAACGCAGGACAGGCAAACTACTCGGCTTCCAAGGCAGCTGTCATTGGGTTTACGAAAACCGTTGGGCGGGAATATGCCAGTCGTAACGTCACCGTAAATGCGGTGGCGCCCGGTTTCATCGACACGGCTATGACCCATGGACTACCGGCCGATGTGAAAGACACGTTACTCAAACAAATCCCCTTGGGGCGGTTGGGTACATCGGCGGATGTCGCGGCGGCCGTGCGGTTTTTGGTATCCGAGGATGCGGCCTACATCACCGGCCATGTCTTGCACGTAAACGGTGGGATGTTGATGGTGTAAAAGCGTCGAATTGTTTGGATGTATGGCCGTCACAGATCCCCCTGTGGTGGTGCAGTAGGTTCATACCGGGGAAGGAGGTAGTCATAACGATGGCAACTGTTGATGAGCGAGTCAAAAAGATTATTGCTGAGCAGCTCGGTGTGGAAGAGGATGAGGTGACGCCCGAGGCTTCGTTCGTTGAAGATCTCGGGGCTGATTCGCTCGATACCGTCGAGCTGGTCATGGCCCTGGAGGAAGAATTCTCGATCGAAATCCCCGACGAGGATGCGGAGAAAATTCTGACCGTTGGGAAGGCTCTGGATTACATCAAGGAAAAGTCCTAGGCATGCCGGTAGGAACATCCGATCAAGCGACACGGCGCGTGGTGGTGACCGGTCTTGGACTGGTGACACCATTGGGCACAGGTGTCGACAAGACTTGGACGGCGATCTGCGCCGGCGAGTCCGGGATCGGCCGAATCACCAAATTTGATCCGACTGGATATGATGCCCAAATTGCGGGTGAGGTGAAAGACTTTGATCCTGCGCAGTTCATCGAGAAGAAAGAGATCAAGAAGATGGACGCATTCATTCACTACGCCGTGGGCGCTGCCCAGTTGGCGGTGGATGATGCCGGATTAAAAGTGACGCCCGAGAATGCCACGAAGGTCGGTGTGTACATCGGCTCAGGTATCGGCGGTCTCGGATCGATCGAGCACTACCATGATGTGCTCAGAGGCAAAGGGCCGGGCAGGGTCTCACCGTTTTTCATTCCCATGACCATCATCAATTTGGCGTCTGGACAGGTGGCCATTCGGATTGGAGCCAAGGGGCCTAACTCTTGTGCGGTGACGGCTTGTGCCACGGGCAATCATTGCATTGGGGATGCGTACCGGCTGATTCAACGCGGTGATGCCGATGTGATGGTGGCCGGTGGTGCCGAAGCGGCAGTCACCCCGCTGGGGGTGGCGGGGTTCGCAGCGGCCAAGGCATTGTCGTTCCGGAATGACGAACCGACGAAGGCGAGCCGTCCATTCGACAAAGACCGAGATGGATTTGTATTGGGTGAGGGTGCGGGTGTCATAGTAATCGAGGAACTCAATCATGCCCTTCGACGAGGGGTGAGGATGTACGGCGAGATCATCGGGTATGGGATGAACAGCGACGCCTACCACATTACGGCCCCACCGGAAGAAGGTGAGGGGGCCGTCCGTTGCATGGAATTAGCCCTCAAAGATGCGGGAATCACTCGCGATCAGATCGGGTACATCAATGCGCACGGGACGTCGACGATGGCCGACACCATTGAGACCCGCGCGATCAAACAGGTGTTTGGGGACCAGGCGTTTCGAATTCCGGTCAGCTCAACCAAGTCCATGACAGGACATCTGCTCGGAGCTGCAGGGGGGATCGAAGCCGTCTTCAGCCTTTTGGCACTGTTTCACGGTCTTCTCCCGCCCACGATCAATTTGGATAATCCGGATCCAGCCTGTGATTTGGACTATGTTCCCAATAAGGCACGACCTGCCCCCATTAAAACGGCGCTGTCGAACTCCTTTGGATTCGGTGGAGTGAACGCCTGTCTGATCTTCAAGAAACTGGATGCTTAGCAGGATGCTGAAAAAGTCCGCCAGTAGCGTTCTCGCGGAACACAGCCGTCTCACTATCTCAGCGGTGTTCACGCCGATCGGAACATTTCGGCCATATCGTTGGCGTCAACCGAGTTTTCCCACGGCTTGCTAGCACGTCACGATGACGCGGGCTTCTTCAGCCGATTTTTCTCCCGCCATCTCGAATTATCAATTCACGAATTCGAGCTTCCTGATGGAAGCGTTGACACACAAGTCCTACGTGAATGAACGCCGGGACTCTGCTGGAAAACATAATGAGCGGCTTGAGTTTCTGGGGGACGCCGTGCTGTCGCTCATCATGAGCGATTATCTTGCGAGGCGATACCCTGAGTTGAGTGAAGGGGCTCTCTCAAAACTCAAAGCCAAGCTTGTGAGCGAAGTGTCATTGGCGAATGCCGCCAGGAAGCTGGATCTTGGGGCCCGACTGAAGCTTGGTCGAGGTGAAGAACTCTCAAATGGGCGAGACAAAGCCTCACTGTTAGCTGATGCGCTGGAAGCTATCATTGCGGCGGTCTATCTTGATGGCGGTTTTGAGGCAAGTCGAAATTTCACCATTGAGGTGTTGACCGATGAACTACGCCACATCGATGCCCTGCAAGAAAAACCTGGAGAAGATGATTACAAGACGCGCTTTCAGGAGTGGTGTCAAAAACGGTATGAATTGTTGCCTCGGTATGTGATTGTGCGCGAAACTGGGCCGGATCATCAAAAGTTATTTGAAGTGGAAGTGCAGGTGAATGACAAAGTGTTGGGAGTTGGCCGAGGACGCAGCAAGAAGGAGGCGGAGCAGGAGGCGGCGCAACGGGCACTGGAGCGGACAGAGCGTTGAGCTGAGGCCGTGCTAAACTAACGGGTTGTCCTGGAAAGCGAGGGAGGTCAGTGATGCTGAAGCACGTCGGGTGGCGGATGTTGATGGGAATGTTAGTAGGGGTGGCTCTATCGATTTCAGGAGTTGAGGCGGTGGTAGCGGCTGACAAAGCGCCGACTTCGAAGGTTGAAACACCAAAAGGGCCACGGGCGATCATCAAAACGAAATTCGGCGATATCGAAATCAAATTCTATCAGGACGTCGCGCCTAAGCATGTAGATAATTTCGTCAAGTTGGCCAAGTCCGGATTTTATAATGGGACGATTTTCCACCGTGTCATTCCCGGTTTCATGATTCAAGGCGGAGACCCGAATACGAAGGACTCGTTCAAAAAAGACACCTATGGCCAGGGCGGTCCCGGTTATACCGTTAAGGCCGAATTTAGCGACATTCCCCACAAACGGGGCATCGTCTCCATGGCCAGGGCAGCCGATCCGGATACGGCAGGCTCCCAATTTTTCATCGTGGTCGAGGACTCACGATTCTTGGATCGGAAGTATTCTGTGTTTGGTGAAGTGACGAAGGGAATCGGCGTGGCGGACAAAATCGTCAACCTGGCACGCGATGAACGGGATAATCCTAAAGAGCGTATAGAGATGACGGTCACGATCGTGGAGTAAAATCTCGACGATCTCCCATAGCTGTGTGCGTCTTCAAGTCATAGATCGTCCGGTGACCCGTTTAGAGGTCTTCTTCAGCTGCCACCGATAATCTGTTGCCTATTCGTCTTCTTTCGCGAGGTGGCTTTTGGCGGCGTTAGGCTGTTCACATAGAATAAGACAGCGTTCCGTCGAATCGTAATGGTTTGACTAGAACCTATCTCAAAATTGCCTCAGGAGCATGGTGATGCAGGCAAGCTG
>CAZPNQ010000167.1:0-6866 GCA_964587955.1 uncultured Nitrospira sp. | reverse complement strand
TTGCGCGAAGCCCCGAACCCTAAGCGATACGCGACATTGTCCAGGCGGCATTCCAACAACCGCAACAAAGCATCACCCGTGACACCGGTCTGTCGTTCTGCACGTTCGAAGACGCCGCGGAATTGGCACTCTTGAAGTCCATAGATTCGACGCAGCTTTTGTTTTTCGCGCAGCTGCAGACTATAATCGGAGGTTCGCTGCCGGCCCTGCCCGTGTTGGCCAGGCGGATAACTTCTGCGTTCGATCGCACACTTTTCCGTCATACAGCGCGTGCCCTTGAGAAAGAGTTTTTCACCTTCTCGCCGACACAACCGACAGACTGGACCACGATACTTTGCCACTGCTTCCTCCTCGCTGATCGTTATTCGTTAATTGTTATTCGTCAAACGTGGTCTATACTGCTTTTCCGTCCCTCGATTCACGATTAACGTATAACGTCTCCTCACACTCGCCGCCGTTTTGGAGGCCGACACCCATTGTGCGGAATTGGCGTGACGTCACGAATCAGATTGATCCGCAAACCCGCGCCTTGGAGTGAACGGATCGCCGACTCTCGGCCCGAACCTGGTCCGTTCACATACACATCGACTTGCCGCATCCCACTTTCCATGGCCTTTCTTGCTGCGGCTTCTCCGGCCCGCTGAGCAGCAAAAGGGGTGCTCTTCCTCGATCCTTTGAACCCTTGATTGCCTGCGCTTGCCCACACCACCGTATTTCCGCTCATGTCCGTGATGGTCACAATGGTATTGTTGAATGACGCCTGAACATGTGCCACTCCACTCTGAACAATCCGACGTTCTTTCTTTTTCCCTTTTTTGACGCTCATGCGAACTCCTCCGGCTGTTTCTGCAGACTATGCGCTGGGGGCCCCTTTGGTTACCGTTGGTCTCGGCTTGCTACTGACCCCTCCACGCCGCCCTTTACGTGTCCGCGCGTTGGTCTTGGTTCGTTGTCCTCGGACAGGCAGGCCTTTGCGATGGCGCAACCCTCGATATGATCCCGTATCAATCAGTCGCTTGATATTCAGCGACACTTCTTTGCGCAGGTCTCCTTCGACCCGGTAATCACGCTCAATGATTTCACGCAACTTGACGATCTTATCTTCGCTTAGGTCCTTGACACGGACAGCGCCGTCAATCCCCGCCTCATGGAGAATTTTCTGAGCCGACATGCGTCCGATTCCATAGATGTAGCTCAATCCGATATCCGTTCGTTTATTCCGCGGCAAATCAATACCGGCAATACGTGCCATGTGTTCTCTCCTCGATGAACCGTTAACCGTGACTCGCAAGAAATCTGGCCGGGGAACGATTACGACTCACGTTTTACGAATAACGCTGTCACCCCTGTCGCTGTTTATGACGCGGGTTTTTGCATAAAATCCGCACAACCCCCCGACGGCGCACGACCTTGCATTTAGCACATATAGGCTTCACTGATGATTTGACCTTCATAACAATTCGCCACTCCGTTACTTGAAGCGATAGGTAATTCGACCCCTGGTCAAATCGTATGGTGACATTTCCACCGTGACCTTATCGCCGGGAAGGATACGAATAAAATGCATCCGCATTTTCCCCGAGATGTGAGCCAATATGACATGGCCATTATCCAGTTTGACCCGAAACATGGCATTAGGAAGCGTCTCCGCTACCGAGCCCTGGACTTCAATAATGTCTTCTTTTGCCACGTCCTTCTATGTTCTTTCCTGATATCTCAACTAGGTCTTCTCCAATTGACTCAAAATACGAGGCGTTCCGCTAGACTGGACAGCGATCGTATGCTCGAAATGCGCAGAGAGACTCCCATCGACCGTCACCGCAGTCCATCGATCCTCAAGAACACGAACGGCACTCCGACCCATGTTCACCATGGGTTCGATTGCCAAGACCATGCCTGGTTGCAATCGAGGCCCCTGACCCGGCTTCCCATAGTTGGGAACTTGAGGCTCTTCATGCAGTTGTCGACCAATCCCATGGCCCACAAACTCGGTGACGACTGAGAAGCCCGCAGATTCAATATGTTGCTGCACAGCATTCGAGATGTCAGTCAAACGGTTGCCGACCACAGCCTGTTTGATTCCCAGGTAGAGCGACTCTTCCGTCACCTGAACCAATTTTGCCGTCTCCTCCGGAATACGACCAACCGCCACTGTTATCGCTGAATCCCCATAAAACCCACCCACAATAGCACCGAGATCCAGTCCGATGATATCCCCCTCCTTCAGCTTTCGTTTCGAAGGGATACCGTGAACGACCTGCTCGTTTACTGATGCACAGAGGGTCTTGGGATAGTTCCTATAGCCTTTGAACGCTGGAACCGCCCCCTTGGACCGTATCGCTTCTTCCGCAATACGGTCTAGCTCTTCCGTGCTGATACCGGGACAAACCGCTTTCCTCACAATCGCGAGCGCTTCAGCCACCACTCTTGACGCCTCTGCCATCACTGCTATCTCGGCAGACGTTTTCAGTATGATCATGCCGGCTGAGGGGTTGAGAGCGCTTTCACGAGGTTGTGGTATACCGTTTCAACCGCCTCGGCACCGTTAAGATTCGACAATAACTGCTGTTTCTCATAAAAGTTGATTAACGGCGCCGTCTGCTCTTCGTACACACGGAGACGCATTTCAATCGCCTCACGCTGATCATCGCTTCGTTGAACCAAGGCTTCTCCGCACCGCTCACATAGACTGCCGCTCTTGGAGGGGGCAAACTCTACGTGATAGGTCGTCTGACACTTGGGACAGCTCCGGCGTCCGCTCAGGCGTTTCACGATTTCCTTTCGAGGCACTCCAAAATTAATCACTCTATCCAGCCGAATACCTCGTTCGGAAAGGACCTTCGCTAAGGCTTCCGCCTGAGGAACCGTTCTTGGAAACCCATCGAGAATGAACCCATTGACATGTGATGGATCAGTTAATTTCTCTCGCACCAGTCCTATGACGACTGAGTCTGGGACTAACGCTCCCTGATCCATGTGCTTTTTAGCCTCAAGCCCCAAAGGGGTCTTAATCCGAACCGCCTCCCGAAGCAAATCACCGGTCGAAATCTTACGAATGCCATACTGAACGGAGACTTTATCAGCCTGCGTCCCCTTCCCAACACCCGGAGCACCGAGAAACACAAGCCGCATGATGCTATCCACTTCTCCCGCGCAACGGAGCCATGCCCTTGCCTAAAAACCCCTCGTAATTCCGCATCAACATATGAGATTCAATTTGTTGCGCTGTATCCAGTCCCACGCCAATGACAATCAACAGAGACGTGCCCCCAAAATAAAAGGGAACATTAAGCTTATAAATCAAAAACTCAGGAATCACACAGACGACGGCCAGATAGATGGCCCCCGCAAATGTAATTTTCGTGAGGACGTTGTAGATATAGTCAGACGTTCGTTGGCCAGGCCGGATACCTGGAATAAAACCTCCGTACTTTTTCATGTTGTCAGCCATGTCGACAGGATTGAGGACCACCGCGGTGTAGAAAAAACAGAAAAAGAGGATGAGCCCTACATACATCAGCGTGTAGAGTAGTGATCCAGGAGCCAGCTGTGCCCCGATCGATTTCACCCATGGTGTTTCAAAAAACCCAGCAATCGTCGCAGGAAACGCGATGATCGACGAAGCAAATATGGGAGGAATGACTCCGGCCGTATTGATCTTCAACGGAATATGCGTGCTCTGCCCACCGTAGACGCGCCGCCCAATCACCCTCTTCGCATATTGCACCGGAATTTTTCGTCGCCCGCTTTCTAAAAAAACAATCGCGGCGACCACACCGATCATCAATAGAGCCAGTGCGACTAATAAGAACGCATTGAGCTGACCGATTTCATACAGGTTGTAAGTCTGTGCCACGGCCGCAGGCAGCCTGGCGACAATACCGGCAAAAATGATTAAAGAAATTCCATTGCCGATCCCTCGCTCCGTGATCTGTTCACCAAGCCACATCAAAAAGCCCGTGCCGGCCGTCAGTGTGATGACCGTCATGAGTCGGAATCCCCATCCGGCATTGAGCACGAACGCGCCCTGATTCATTTGTTCCAACCCAACCGCAATACCAAACCCCTGAATCAGCGCAATACCGATCGTACCGAATCGGGTGTACTGAATGATTTTTTTTCGACCTCGCTCACCTTCCTTAGCCAATTTTGTCAAATGCGGAATGACGACCGTCAACAATTGGAGGATGATCGATGCGCTGATGTACGGCATGATGCCCAGCGCAAAGATCGTCAGGCGGGACAATGACCCGCCGGAGAAAATGTCGAGGAATCCCAGCAAGGCCCCGCCTTGTTTCTGCAAAAACTCAGAAAGGGCTTCACCGTTGATACCGGGAGTCGGGATGTGAGATCCGATCCGATACACTACAAGCATTCCGAGCGTGAATAGAACACGAGTACGCAGCTCGGGAATCTTGAAGATATTCTGAAAACTAGTCAGGAGCCGTTCAAGCACCGCCGATGACCTCGACTCGCCCTCCGGCCGCTTGGATCTTTGCTTCAGCCGATTTACTGAATTTATGTGCCTGAACAACGAGCGGTTTCTTCAACTCACCGTTGCCAAGAATTTTGATCGGCAGCTTTTTTCGTTTCACCAATCCAGCATCAACCATGGCTTGCGGCGTGATTGTTTCGCTTCCGGTCCACCGCTCAAAACTCTGAATGTTAACGACTGCATATTCTTTACGGGAAGGGTTGATAAATCCGAACTTGGGCAGCCGACGCACCAACGGCATCTGTCCGCCTTCAAACCCTGGACGCTTGCCACCCCCTGACCGAGCCAGCAGTCCCTTATGACCTTTGGTGGCGGTCTTCCCGTGACCAGATCCCGGCCCCCGTCCTATACGTTTCCGTCGCTTCTTGGCTCCTTGTGCGGGAGCTAAATCATGGAGATTCATGGCTTTCCAACCTCAAGCAAATAACCGACTTTATGAATCATTCCTCGCACCTGAGGTGTGTCAGGATGGACAACTGTCTGTCGAATACGCCGAAGCCCCAGACCGCGCAAGACAAGGCGGTGCCGTTCTGGAGTTCCAATAGGGCTACGTCGCAATGTCACACGCACACTTTGAACACCATGCTCTGGAGTTCGTGATGTCTTTGCTGAGCCCATCAAACTGTAACCCTTTCTCGCTCTTCGCCGACTGCTTGCCGACGGGAGCGAAGAACATCATCTAAGTTTCTCAATTGAGTGAGCCCATCCAGCGTCGCTCGAACGGCATTGAAGGGGTTCCCACGACCTAATGTCTTCGCGATGACGTTATGCGCCCCGACTAGCTCCACTACGGCACGAACCGCTCCGCCAGCAATAATTCCAGTACCGTCGACGGCCGGCTTAAGCAACACGTGCTCTGCCCCAAACAGACCATGCACTTCATGTGGGATAGTTCCGCCTTTCAGCGGGACATGAACGAGGTGCTTCTTGGCCTGTTCGACAGCCTTTGATATCGCAACGGGAACTTCGGCGGCCTTTCCCTTGCCTATTCCAACCCACCCATGACCGTCACCGACAACAACGAGCGCACAGAAGTTGAACCGCTTTCCACCTTTTACAACTTTTGCTACGCGATTAATAAAGACGACTTTGTCTTTCAGACTTAACTCATCGGGATTGACTCGCACGCTCTCACCCCTCAGTCACAGGTTAAGGTTGAGGTTTAGGTTTAGGTTGAGGCAGGTTGAAGACCCTCAACCTCAGCCTTGACCTTAGCCTAAAATTGTAATCCCCCTTCGCGGGACGCATCTGCTAGCGCCTTGATTCGACCATGGTACATCCGACCGCCTCGATCAAAAACCACCGTGTTCACCTTGGCGGCCTTGGCCCGATCGGCGATCAACTTTCCGACTGCCTTGGCCGCTTCTATTCCACCGGTCGACTTGAGGGACTTACGCAATGACTTATCGAGCGATGACGCAGCCGCCAAGGTAGCGCCTCGAATATCATCAATAATCTGAGCATAGATATGGGTGGCGCTCCTGAATACATTCAGTCGAGGTCGTTCTGCCGTTCCCAGAATCACACGCCTTACTCGCCGGCGTCGTCGATCAAGTTGTCGAACTTTGTCTGCAGCATGCATAGCCAGTTCCTATTTCCCCGTCTTGCCTTCTTTCTTGCGCAATGTTTCACCCGCGTACCGAATACCCTTTTGCTTATAGACATCTGGCGGTTTAATGGCTCGTAAATCAGCGGCTACCTGGCCCACCAACCGCTTATCCACTCCCTTGATGTTGATAAGCGTCTGCTTGTCCACCTTCACATCGATACCAGTCGGCACTTGGTAGATGACGGGGTTGATATATCCCACATTGAAACTTAATGTCCGCCCCTGAATTTGCGTCTTGTAACCCACGCCGGTAATTTCGAGTGAACGTTCGTACCCTTTGGTGACTCCGTGTATCATGTTGCTCAATTCCGCACGGGTCAACCCGTGCAGCGCCCTCAACTTACGATCATCACTCGAACGACCGACCACGACTTGACTATTATTGACGGCAACATCTACCCCTTGCACCAGCGACCAATCCAGCTTGCCCAATGGGCCTTTGACGGACACGGTTGATCCTGCAACTTTGACTTCCACTCCACCCGGAATTGCAATCGGTTTTTTTCCAATGCGGGACATGATCTGTTCCACCCTTTTACTCGAAATCGAAACGACTTATCTGCTTACCATACCGAGCAGAGAACCTCGCCCCCAAGATGACTCTTACGAGATTCTTGATCAGTCATGATCCCTTTTGACGTAGAAAGGATGGATACACCAATCCCATTACGGACCTTCCTGATGTCCTGACTGCCGACATAGACTCGGCGTCCTGGCTTGCTGACGCGCGCCCCTCCGCCTCGGCCACGCCTTTCCCGTGCG
>CAZPNQ010000166.1:0-6870 GCA_964587955.1 uncultured Nitrospira sp. | reverse complement strand
CGCTGGCGGACTTTTTCAGCATCCTGATAGAGGAGGCAGCATGGAGACCAGCATTGCAGGGGTCGTCGGTTTTCTTGAGGACAACGATAGCCTGATCAAGCAGTTGATGGAAACCGCCGAGAGTGCCAGCGAAGAGATCCGTGACCTGTCGGTTCAAGTCGACCATGCTCGTGAAGAGGCCAAAGCGCTGGTCGATCAGTTGGGTACGGTCGAATTTGCAGTAGGAAAACAGGACGAAACCAAGGTCCGCCAGAAAGCGCTCTTGGAAGCCGTTGCGGCACTCCGCAAGAGATTCGAGACCTTTAAGAACGACCCTCTCCGCCGCGGTATTTATGCGGTAGAGATATCCAACCTGTACGTGCAGATGGCCAATACCTTCAACAATGAAACCATTGCGCAAATCGTTCCGTTCAGCAGGGACGAGATCAAGTCTTACAAGGAACTCATGAAGGAGGCCGTACTCGACGCCGCGTCGCGGAAAAAACGGGCTGCCGTCATCAAGGCGGCTGCACAAATTTCCAGGCTTGCGTTGGGAATCGCCGGGAAACTCGCAGTGTAAGTCATGAGAGACCGACCGACTACACGGATCTACTTGCTCTGGATCATCATCGGGGTCGGGTGCGGCTGCAGTCTCGATGTCGGTTCGCGTGGTCTGTTCGGACCCGAAGATCCTGAAACCGTGGTGCAGAAAGTCAAACTTCCAGGAAAAGCTCCCTCTCCCCACGTTCTCCAATTCACCGGCGCGGATGTTGCCGGCCACCACAAACCCAAAATGATCGGTGCCTTGGATGCGGCCGTGAAGCGGTCGACGAATGCTTCGGCGATCTTGTCCGCCACGGAGGTGGGCGCATTGCGGAAGGTGGCCGAAAGCGACGCTCGTGTGATGGCGTTGCTGGGCAGCCGCTGGGCATTTATCGATGCCGATCGAGTGCCGCCGGACGGGAAGATTTCTTTTGGGTGTTGTCGGCACACGACAAGCCTCACGCGGCTTGTCTATTTCAGCTATAGCCAAAACGTCGCCGCTGAAGTTCGCATGAAAGAAAAAAATGTGCTCAGTGTTTCGCGCCTCGAAGGCTATCAGCCCCCGGAAGGACAGCGAGACATACAGCGGGGGATCGAATTAGCCAAAGCGGATTCGCGTCTGGCCGGCAAGGTCGAACAACTCGAAGGCCATGGACTCCTCATGCAACCGGACCGAGGGTTGTTCAGGAATGACCCCGGATATGCGCACCGCACGATTTGGATCACGTTTTCCCAAGGGCAAGACGGGGACCCAAAATATTGGGCGGTGGTTGATTTGACGGACGATAAAGTCCTGGATGCCGGAGACGAACCGCCTCGTTCATGAGAGGGAATGAGATGAAGCGAATCTGGTTGAGCGTCCTGACCATTCTCTGTGCGATTGGATTGTGCGAGCCCGTGTGGGCCGAAACTCAATCCGAGCATGTGGACTGGGGGCGATGGAGCTTTGACTGGGACGTTCGAGACAATACTGGACTGGCCTTGCGAAACGTCAAGTACGCGGACGAGTTGGTCCTCAACAAGGCCAGCATGCCGGTCATCCGCGTCAAATACGTCAAAGAACGCGTCTGGTGGAATCCGTTTACCTGGTTCGGTTCGCGAGCCGACAGCGGGCGGTGCGGACCGTTTCAGGATCGTCTGCGATGGCAGGATCTCGTGCCGATCGCGAACTGTGGTAATCAGAAAGTGTGCATGGAAAACGCCACCCAGAATAATGTGAAGTGGCTCGAGGTGGGGGCGTATGCGCGGATCGGTGAGTATCACATTTATCAGTCATGGCATCTTTCCGATGATGGGGAACTTCGCCCGGTGGTTCAGAGCCGTGGGCTATCGTGTAATACGAACCATGACCATCATCCCTACTGGCGGTTTGATTTTGACATCAATGGTAACGGCATGGACCAAGTCTTCGTCCATGAAGAAGGAGGGCCGGATACAGGTTGGGGGCCGGGCTGGCGGAAATATGTGAACGAACGTAACGATGTCAAGGTTCCCGTGCTCCACAAAACCTGGTTGGTTCGCGACCAACTGAACGGTCATGGAGTCTGGATTTTACCGGGAACGGGATATGCTCCTTTGAAAGGCGATGGCGAGCGGGATACGTTTGCCGATTTTGATGTGGCGATTCGTCGCGCCAATGTGAGTGAAGACATTCCCTGGCAATTCGGCGCCCGTGGGCAGCTCGCCTACGATGAAGATAATCAGGGAGTCCAAGAGCAAGATGTCGTGTTTTGGTATATCGCCCACTTGCCCCACATGGTTGCCCTGGGTCCAACAAAATGGCTTGCTCTCGGCCCTATTCTTCGCGTGCACCGGTAATGGTACGCATGAGGTAAGTGGCATAGCTTATGCTTATACTAAAACATCTGAAGGTCCTCACTCTTTGTTGACAGAGGAGGGCTCATAGGAGTAAGGAGAAAATAGTCTATTGACTTGTCGTGTGCGTAATGCTTCGAGTCATTCCTTAGCAGGAGGAGGTGGAGATGGAAGACCTGAGTCCACCGGATCACATCGGCCCGCCGAGCCATGGGCGGGCGTCTTGCCAATCACGCTAGCCGGTTCTCATCGGCTGTCGCGTTCCCCGCGTAGGGGAGCCAATAATCTACACTGATCAGCCTGCAGAGACTGGAGCTGGCGTGAGAATAGAATCGCTGGTTAAGCGATTCATTCTAATGTAGCACGCCTCAATCCATTCCTTGAGCGGACCCTAAATCTGAAGAGATGATTTCGGCGCCCTAAGCGCCATACACGGGCGGCCCTGCCATATGTAAAGGGTCGCCCGTGACAATCAGAATGCAGATGTTTCAATATTCAGTGGGTCTGAGACAAGGAGAGAGAGTAGAGCATCTAAGACCTTAGAGAAAGCAATGCGAGGAAGCGCAACGTCTTGGTACGAACGAAAGGAGCGAGTCATGGATAGTACCTTCTTGATGTTCGCGTCAGTCATGCTTGCAATCTTTATCGGTGGCATAGTCGTCTACAAGAAGAGTTAGTAGCATCTACGAGGCAACCAGACGGTTGTCTGCTTGTGTGTCGTTAAGTGGATGGCCGCGGGCACCGGTAACGTGTGCCGAGCCTTCAGCAAGAGTCGTATTGGACGTAGCGGCTCTAAGGGGAGGTTTGTCACTCATGCGCCGGTGCGTGGCGATCAGGTTGTGTTGTGTGTGCCCCTCACCAGCGTGTCATCCTATGGTTAAGCCCTCTCGTACTTAATTTTATTCCTCGGAACTCTACGGGAACTGGATATACGGTTTCGGCGGTTCCTGATCCGGAGGAAAATAAGCTGGTGCCGGTTCGCCGGCTGGTCCAAGCTTTCTGATAAAGCGATAGATAGCTCGTAGATCCTGATCGGTCATCACGCGGAGGACGAACCACGGCATAGGCGGGCGAAGTTCGACTGAGCGTGAGACTTTGATCCATTGGTCTTCCGAGATAGTCTGCATGTAGAGCCGCAAGTTGCTCGCATACGTGGTGCCCCATGGGCCGCGCCACCCCATCGAATCTCCCTTGAGCCAATCTTTTTCGGGAATCTTCCCTGCCGCTTCCGCATAGCCGGTCGTGTGGCAATCGTTACACCCCGCAATCTTGATGACGTATCTCGCCCGATCCTCGGTTTTCTTGTCCAATGGCGAGACCTGACCGCTTGTGCGTTGCCTATCCACGGCCGCGGCAACGGTAGTTGCGGCAGCGATGAGCATCAAACACAATATGGACGTTTGGAATGTCTGAATCACGCGCATGGTTCATCTCCCCTCTCGATGATGGGTGCTGGCTCCGTACGACAGTGCCATTCAATGGTGGAACAGTCGGGAAGACTGCTCAGTATTCGTCGATTTCATCGGTCTCATCGAGCATCTCCGCAGTGATCTCGTCGGCTTCGGCGGTCCATTGTGCCAGGGGAATCCCCTTCGCCTTCAGAATGGCTTCCTGCTCCGTTCCTGCTGCCGTCGTCAGCTCATACGTGACTGTTTGTCTCACCTGAAACATTCTCATAATGATTCACCTTTAAATCCATTTTAGTTATGAAGATCGTTCAATCGCTGTTTTCTCGGCGATGAAGCCGCACTCTGTTGGATGTGGTACTAGCACGGCCGCTTTTTCCCCTGCATTCTCGCTTGCTCCAGTTCAGTTTGTTGACGCATGTGTTCGAGTTGAAGTTGAAACTGCCGCTCTCGCTCATCGTTCAAGAGCGGAGGTCGTCCACTGCTTCCGACCCCATCCTTCCCTGCCGCCTGAACTCCCATCGCGGTGAGCACCGTGCCGACGAGAATGCCAAGTATGAAGTTTCGCATCGTTGCTCTCCCGGGCGAAAGGCTAAGCTGGTGAACCGGTGCATTGTAATCGATTCGGTTATGGATACCACGGGCTTCTTCAAGATGTCATGCTCGAAGGTATTGCGGTCGTTGCCTTGACTCTATTTCCGCCGCTTTGCTAGAGTGACCAATCCAAGTCTAAACGATTGAAAGTTCCGCTGTTTCTGAGTCGCTCCCACAAGCAATCTGAGGTAACACCGTGATGAAAGCGTGGCCTTTTAACGATACGTTTCAATTCAATCGATTCCGCCTTTGTATTGATGGACTCCAAGGAGAGTGGGGCGGGGGAGATTCGGTGGCAGAGGAAGAAGAACTGCCGTCGCCTCCGCAGAACGTTCACGCCAAACCTGGCAACGGACGTATCACCATCACATGGGATTCTGTTCCGGATGCCTTGTATTACAACCTCTACTTCCAAACGACTAAGGGAGTACAGATCAAATTTTCAGAACTGACCCGTCCCATCGCCAGCCCCGAAGATTTCAAGAGCGTGATCGGTGTGAAGAAGGACAAAGCGACCTGCCTGGAAGGCGCCTCCAGTCCTTACGTCCATGACGACCTTGCCAACGGGACGTGTTACCACTATGTCGTCACCGTCGTCACTCCGAAGGGCGAGAGTCTCGAATCCCAAGAAGTGATGGCCATTCCGTCACCCTATCTGCTCGCCATGGTCATTGGTTGCGAAGGAGCAAGCGACGGTGAATTGAGCTCGCCTACAGGGATCGCGCTCGACAAGGACGGCAACATCTACGTGGCCGACACCGATAATCATTCGATCCAAAAATTCGATCGGACTGGAACGTTCTTGGCTCGATGGGGTGGGGAACCCAGTTCGCAGGAAGGCCAGTTTTACTATCCCCGTGGGTTGGCCGTCGGGCCGGAGGATGTCGTGTACGTGGCCGATAGCGGCAACAACCGGGTGCAGAAGTTCGATCGGGAAGGCAACGCGCAGAAAGCGTGGGGGAAGTTCGGGTTCGCCTGGCGCGGAGCTGAGATGGGCAAGTTCGATGTGCCGTGGGGAATCACGACGGATCAAGACGGCAACGTCTACGTCTCCGATACCAGCAATGCGCGCATTCAAAAGTTTCAAGCCGACGGCCAGCCGCTGTTGAAGTGGGGACGCGACGGCAGCTTCGACGGCGCCTTCTTTTTCCCCCGCGGCGTGGCGGTCGATTTCGTCGGCAATATTTACGTGGCCGATGAAAGCAACAACCGCATCCAAAAGTTCGATGCTCGCGGAAGTTTTTTGACGAAGTGGGGACGAGAGGGCCAGGGACCCGGACAGTTCAAATCGCCCTGGGGTATCGCCTGTGATGCGCTGGGCAACGTCTATGTTGTCGACAGCGGCAACCACCGAATTCAGAAGTTCGACGGCAACGGCACGTTCCTGTGCTCATTCGGAAACCGCGGGAAGACCGAAGGGCAGGTGAATTTCCCCTACGGTATCGCGGTGGATAAGGAAGGCTGCGTGTACGTCGTCGACAGCGGCAACAATCGCGTCCTCAAGTATGTGCCGACCGAAGAAGAGATGAATCGTGGGAAGGACCAGCCGGCGCAAACGGTGGAAGCCGGGGCGATGCAGCCGCCTCGCAGTCTGGCCGTCAAAGCCGGAGATACGGAAGTGTTCCTCAGCTGGATCGAAGTGGCCGATGCGCAGTCCTACAATCTCTACTTCAGCACCTTGCCTCATGTCACAATCGAAGGAGCGACCAAGATCGAAGGCGTGACGAATCCCTACACGCATGAAGGTCTCACCAACGACACACTGTATTATTATGCCGTGACGGCGTCGTTTGAAGACGGGACGGAAAGCGGCCTATCGGAAGAAGTGACGGCGACGCCCGTCCTCATCGATATCACCGCACCTCAGAATCCCTATGCGGTGATCAATCACGGGGCCTTCATGACGAATTCGCCCGATGTCGTGGTGACGATCTCGGCGACCGATTTGGACACGGGGGTCGGAGCGTATTTCATTTCCGAAAGTCCGCTCACGCCGATGGCCGGGACGCCGGGGTGGGTGGATGTGACGCCGGCGATCAAGTTCGGAGCGACGATTCCATTCATTCTCTCGCCTGCCGACGGGCATAAAACCATTTATGTGTGGTTCAAAGACGTCGGCAACAATGTCTCCACTCCGGCCAGCACCACAATTTTGGTCAATACCTCAGGCTATCTGTGCGTCTCGAAATGGGGGAAGCCCGGACGAGGAGCGTCCCTGTTGCACGGCGGAGAGTTCATGGCGCCGATATACGGGCTGTGTATCGATCAGCAAGGGTCGCTGTTTGTCGTCGACAACGGCAACAATCGTGTGCAGAAGTTCGACAATGCCGGAAACTTCATCATTTTGTGGGGGAGTTTCGGCTCAGCCAATTCGAATTTTCACAATCCCACCGGGATTGCCTGCGATGGAAAGGGAGATGTCTGGGTCGTGGACACCAACAACCACCGGGTCCAAAAGTTCGATGGGAAGCTCGGCGGTTATATGATGAAGTTCGGCTCGCGCGGAAACGGGGAAGGACAGTTTAACGCGCCC
>CAZPNQ010000165.1:0-6952 GCA_964587955.1 uncultured Nitrospira sp. | reverse complement strand
TACGTCGGCACGTCCACGATGACGGGTTTATCCGTCGCCAAGGCTTCTTTCAGGACGGCATCAAGATCGCCGATCACCTTAACCCGCAACCCAACCGCCCCGTAAGCGTCCGCCAGCTTGACGAAATCCGGAGTGGTATCCAAATAACTTGAGGCATAACGCCCCTCATAGAACAGGTCTTGCCATTGTCGGACCATGCCGTGAAATCGATTGTTGAGGATAATGATCTTGACCGGAAGTTTGCTCACCACCGCCGTCGCCATTTCCTGCATATTCATCTGCACGCTGCCGTCACCGGCAATGCAGAGAACGAGGCGATCTCGAAAAGCAGCTTGCGCACCCATCGCGGCAGGAAATCCGAAGCCCATCGTGCCAAGACCGCCTGAGGTCAACCACCGGTTCGGTTTGGCTAACTTGAAATATTGGGCCGCCCACATTTGGTGTTGTCCGACATCCGTCGACACGATCGGATCCCGGTCTTTGGTCAGTTCATACAGCCGCTTCACCACTTGCTGCGGCTTGATCGGACCGTCCTTCTCTTGGTGATACGTCAATGGATGAGCCTGTTGCCATTCTCGAATTTGATCCCACCAGGGCTTCCGAAGGTCTTTCTGTTCTCCATTGACCGTCGCGCGCAAGATCTGATTCAGCTCCCGAAGCACCGTTCTGCAATCGCCGACGATCGGAATGTCGACATGGATGTTTTTCCGAATGGAGGTTGGGTCGATATCGACATGAATCACTTTCGCGTGGGGACAAAACTCCGACACCTTCCCCGTCACCCGGTCGTCAAACCGGGCGCCGATGGCGATCACCAGATCGGAATAATGCATAGCCATATTGGCTTCATAGGTTCCGTGCATCCCGAGCATCCCCAGGGACAAGGGATGTTCCCCTGGGAATGCGCCAAGCCCCATTAACGTCATGTCCACCGGAATCTGAGTCATCTGGGCCAATTCAAGGAGTTCCTGTGCCGCTCCCGAGAAGATCACCCCGCCGCCGACATAGAGAATCGGCTTCTTAGCTTTCATGATCGCGTCGGCCGCTTGTTTGATCTGCCATTTATTCCCGTCGTACGTCGGGTTGTACCCGCGAATTGAGACGGAGTTCGGATAGGTAAATTCGGCTTTGGCCATCGACACGTCTTTCGGGATATCCACCAGGACCGGACCCGGGCGGCCGGTCGTCGCGATATAAAACGCTTCTTTGATCGTGGCCGCCAAATCGTTCACGTCTTTGACGAGAAAATTGTACTTCGTGCAGGGTCGGCTCAAACCCACGTTGTCGGCTTCCTGAAAGGCATCGTTCCCGATCAAATTGGTCGGGACTTGGCCGCTGAAACAAACCACAGGCACAGAATCCATATAGGCATCCGCCAATGCCGTTATGACGTTGGTCATACCAGGGCCTGAGGTGACGAGACACACACCGGCCTTTCCCGTCGCTTTCGCATATCCTTCCGCCATATGGCCCGCGCCTTGTTCATGGCGTGTCAAGATCACTTCAATATCCTTCTGCTGGTGGAGCGTATCGAAAATCTTCAAGACGACTCCGCCCGGAAGCGCAAAGACCGTTTTTACCCCTTCCCGCTTCAGGCATTCTATGAAGATTTCAGCACCGGTGAGTTTCATGGCACCCTCCCTCCAACCGAAGCATACGGTCTACTGTCGATAGTGAAACCTTAAAACGGTACCCCTCGCGAAGCACGCATCATCGTGCAGAAATGTGTTTGAAATCAAGGGGGAAGATTTAAGATCCTAGCATTCTCACGGAAGACCGTCAATAACAACCACTGCCGATATGCCGATGAGAGAAGACATGAGGATCTTCATGCAATGGCGCTGTGACGGAATGAAGAGCGTGGATGGAAGACCTATAAGCCGGATTCTGTCCAGCAAGGAAGTTTCCCTCTTTGCTTGGATGATCATTTCTCTGGGATTCGAGTTACCTCGAACCTCAAGCGACCTACCCGAAGACCTCGACCGGGCCGGTCGGCATGCAACGGTCCGTGAGGAGCGCTGCATATGTCTTCCTATTTGGCCTTGCACCGGGCGACGCTTACCGTGCCGGTGATGTCACCACCACCGCGGTGGGCTCTTACCCCACCGTTTCACCCTTACCTGAGCCGCAACGACCAGATGGGATCCCGTCGCTTTGGCCATCGGCGGTTTGATTTCTGTGGTGCTGGTGTCGGATTGCTCCGCCTGGGAGTTACCCAGCGCCCTGCCCATGGAGTCCGGACTTTCCTCTCGATGAGAACCACCGAGCGACCATCCAGTCTTCCACCCACGCTGGATCAGTATACGAAAGACCGCAGGCCGAGACAAGAAGACCTGCCGGAGACTATTTGCCATACATTAACGAAGTGCAAACCGGAGCCGACTATTTCCCGTCAACTTCCGGTAACAACGCAGCGGGAACCGGAGTTCGCTTTTGATAAATAGCCATGGCTTCCGGCATCCACTCTTTCAATTGGTCGATTCTCGTATCGTGACCAGGATGCGTGGATAAGAATTCAGCCTGCCCTCCACCGCCCGACATCTGCGCCATCCGTTCCCACAAGGCAACCGACTCCCGTGGATCATAGCCGGCATCCGCAGCGAGAAGAATCCCTATATAATCCGCTTCCGACTCATGTTTTCGACTGAACGGCAGCAGAACGCCGACTTGCGTTCCCACACCGAGCGCCGCCATTGTCGCCTGGCCAAGCATAGGATTCCCGCCACTGAGTCCAATCGCAGCACCTACCACTTGCAATCCAATATTGGCTGCTTGTCCCTGACTCATGCGCTCCGAGCCATGCCGCGCCAAGGCATGCACCACTTCATGTCCCATCACCGCAGCCAACCCGGCCTCCGTCTTGGCCATAGGGAAGATGCCTGTGTACACGGCCATCTTCCCCCCGGGAAGAGCAAACGCATTGGCTGTCTTGTCGTCTTTGATCACCGACACTTCCCAGTGAAACTGTTGAGCCATTTCGGCATACTTTGAGCGTTTGGCGGCCTCGACAATGCGTGCGGCGATACGTTTGACCGGTTCGATCTCACGGGGATCCTGGGATACTCTCATCTTGGGATCACTCTTAATCTGATTGTATGCCTGCGCCCCCATTTGTATTTCTTGACCGACCGATGTCATCAGCAGCTGCCGCCGCCCCGTATAGGGATTGGTCTCACATCCCGCTAGACCGATCCCTGTCAAGAGACACAGGATCATCGTAACGCGTATCGGTCTCGACGCATGCATCATCAATCCTCCAATTCAAATCCACCTTTGGCAGCCGTCACATCGATTGACCCTGATCTATTCCATTGATAGATTACCGCGCCCCTCGAAAGGATGCTAGAGGAAGCAGGAGCTTCATGACGGTTCAACGTTCTCAGATCACGATCGAGCGCATCGGCATCGACGAATCCGGCAAGGGCGATTACTTTGGGCCCCTCGTCATTGCCGCTGTGTTTGTAGATTCGACAACGCAAGGTGAACTGAGGTTGATGAATGTTCGCGACAGCAAGAAGATCTCCGATGGTCGCGTCCTCGAGTTGGCTCGCGACATCAAAACCGTTTGCCCGCACAGCGTCATCGCTATTGGGCCGAAAAAGTATAACGAGCTCTATACCAAGATCACAAATCTGAACCGCCTGCTCGCCTGGGGCCATGCCAAGGCGTTGGAGAATTTACTGGAGCAAGGCGTGACCTGCGAGCGGGCGATTTCCGATCAGTTCGGTGATGAGCGGCTCATTCTCAATGCCTTACAAGAAAAGGGGCGGAGAATCGTACTGGAACAGAAAACGAAGGCCGAATCTGACTTGGCCGTCGCCGCGGCATCAATCTTGGCGCGGGCTGAGTTTCTCGTTCGCCTCAAGCGCCTCTCCGACGAAGTTGGCACTACGTTGCCCAAAGGCGCCTCCCCAACCGTTGAACTCGCCGCCAAGATGATCATCAAGAAACACGGAAGAGAACGGCTCGACTCAGTAGCCAAGCTGCACTTCAAGACCACGCGAGCCGTGTTGGCAGGATTGGATTAATCTGTTGGGATTATATATCGCAGATGAACTCAAGCATAGCGTTGGAGCCGCCAGGAACGGATCACACTCGTGAGTGTTCAACCGACCAGCAGCTAGCAGAATTGACGGGGTGCATCTTGACGTGAAGGGAGCACGACATTCAGTCTGTGACGACCATTGGTGAGAGGACAAGAGGGTGTAAAACCTAACACCGCTGGCCGGGAACATCGTACAGCGCACCGCCCATGACTCTACCGGTTTTCCTTTGTCTCCCATGCATAGGCATGGAGATCAACACCTGAAAACTGATCATGCTTAGCGATTCTGCGTATCTCCATAAAACGGTCTTGTTTGGCCTTATCATCGCATTTCTTCTCACCTTGGTTCCTTTCTTGCTCTTTGAAACTCTCAGAGTTTTCCATGCAACTCCTATCGACGGCAACGAAGGGTTCATGGTGATTCATACCAACAGGCTCCTAGCCGGCCATTCACTTTATGCAATGCCTCACACCATGCCTTTTTCCGGTTCTTCACTGACCCCCGTAAATTATCCTCCTTTATCTTTTGTTGTCGTTGGCGCACTCAGCTACTTTACGGGTTCGATCCTTCTCACTGGAAGACTCCTTTCCCTTCTGTCATTTCTGTTTGTCGCTTATCTGATCTACGGAATCGTCTTGAATCTTAGCTTGAAAAAGTCTGCCGCAGTATTAGGAGCGCTTTTATGGCTCGCCCTGATGGTCCAGCATGCAGGGCACTATGTCGGAACATACGATCCACAGATGCTTGGGCATGTTTTTTCATTGGGGAGCTTATATCTCTATTCCAAATGGATCGATGAACTCACGCCCAAAAAAGTCAGCGTGCTGGCTTTCCTGTGCTGCGTGGCATTGTTTATCAAACATTTTCTGATTGCGGTACCCGCCATTCTCGCAATCACACTTTTCTTTACCAATAGAAAGGCCTTTTTTATTTTTGCTTTCACTGGAACAACGTTTTTCCTCATGTTGATCGCCGGAGCCTGGGTGTATGCAGGTGGAGATTTCTTCTCAAACTTTTTGGAATTCGACCGTCCTGTATCCATTAAAAGAATGAATGGGATAATCCTAAAGCTGTTCCGCTGGTATCATCTTTGGGTTCTGTTTGTACCGTTCATTCTGCTCTTTTTTCAGCGCCCACCATTAAAATGGCTGTGTATTCTGGTCTATTTTCCATTTTCCTTGTTACTCGGTGCTTATGCTTCTCGCGGAGCAGGCGTGGATATTAATTCATGGTTCGATTTCTTCATGGCTACAGGCATTGTTTTTGGCATATCTGCTGCCGGAAGTGACAGCGTTCGGAGGCAGGAGTTCAGTCACGGCGCTCCGCGGTCGGTCACATGGACAGCCTGGCTAAATCCAATTATGACCTATGGAGTCTTAACTCTTTGCCTCCTACCCTTCCTGCATAACCTTAAGGCAAAACTCAAGCCGGTTGTGGACTACGAAGGACTAACCCAGCAAGAAACCGTCTACAAAAAAGAAGTCTCGCTTCTGAAGTCTATTCCGGGACCTGTGCTTTTTGAAGAGCTTCTGCTTGGATTTGAGGCGGGGAAAGACTTTTTAGTCGATACACATAATGTCGCTCGGATGATCACTTCCGGGCGCATACCTGAAGAAATCCTAATCGATCCGATCCATAACAAATATTTTAGTGCTGTCATCCTTAATTTTGATGTCGACAAAAAGTTGGCCGAACCTCGTCAATCATCAATCTCCGAAAGATGGACGAGCAACACGCTTAAAACCATCAGCGATAATTATGTGCTGGTCACTCCAGAGAATCCTTCCCAGCATTTTCTTTATTTGCCGCGTTAAAAACGATCGACTTCCGCAAACTTCCCGCCGCCCGGAGCATCCTCGCACCTCGGACCGCTATCCTTTGAAACTGATCACCAGTTTTTGGAACGAGGATTGGCCAATGTGGTCACCCATGAGAGTAGGGAAACACGACGCGTAGCAGGTGCTCGGGCTTGAGATTCTAGTCAACGTTGTGCTGGGAGTCCGCGTATTCGCGATTCACTTGGCCAATAGGTTTTGATGCAAAGAGAATTGGACGTCGACAAATCTGTCATCTCTAAACGGATTCTTCTACTTCGAGATCCGATGGCTTGCTTGCTGTCACTGAGGAAGTTTCAGCGGACGGTTCCGCTTCCCAATACAAAATCCGGTGGCAATAGGGGCAGAGATGCAAATCGTCCGACCGTTTGACTTGCGCGATAAGCTGCGGAGGAATCTGCAAGCGGCAGCCGATACAAATACCATCACGTACTGCCGCAAGAGGATGGTCTTTCCGCGAGGCTTTGATCTGGTTGTACCGATCGAGCAGGACCTTCTCAACTCGCACTGAAGCTTCCTGATGGCGGAGTTGGAGCTGAGCCAGTTCAGTCGCAAGCTCCTTATCCTGTGCGTCTAGTTCCTGTTTCTCCTGTGTAAACGTCTTCTCAAGTGCGGATTTTTTCTCCTGAAACTCTTTGACGGTCTTCTGGAGCTGATCGATTTTCTCCATCATCAACAGAATCTTTTCCTCAAAATCTCCTCGTTTCTTATTCGCCAACTCCAGCTCGAACAAGTGCGCCTGATACTCTTTGTTGGTCTTCAGACTGGCCGCGTGCGATTTCATTTTGTCCGTGTGTGTCTCATGCGTCTCCAGGTCCTTTTCGTGCGAACGTCGTTCTTTGACGGCAGCCTCGACAGCAGTCGTCGTATCAATGAGGGTTTGTTTGACATCTCGAAGCGGACCTTCGGCAGCATGGAGACGTTCGGGAATTTTTCGGCGGATCTCACTGATCTCCATGATTCGGAGATCGAGTTTTTGCAATTCAATGAGCGGTGAAAGCTTTTGGTTCAATGTATTCTTTCCATCAATGCCTGTGCACTGAACAAGCCACTACCGGTCCGGACTGGTGG
>CAZPNQ010000164.1:0-7017 GCA_964587955.1 uncultured Nitrospira sp. | reverse complement strand
CATAGCCATAGCCATAGCCATAGCCATAGCCATAGCCATAGCCATAGCCATAGCCGGCTTGTTTATTTCGCAGCTTGGTCAGCACTACGCCAAGAATATGCGCGTGCACAGATTGCAGACGTCCTAGCGAAGCTTTAATCCCGCGCACGGCGACACCCTCTGCTTCAGCAACAAACACACAACCCTCGACTGCACGAGCAAGTAAAGGGGCATCTGCTAAGCCAAGGATTGGCGGAGAGTCGATTACGATATGATCGAAATGCTCAGTCAGCTGGCGCACTAGCATCAGCATGCGATCACTACTTAGAAGTTCTGCAGCACTAGGGGGAGTGGGGCCAGCTGGCATAAGGTTCAGTCCCTTTACACCAGTGTCTAAAATGAACTGCCGCCAATCATTCTCACCGGCAAGGAAATTGCTCAGACCCATCCCATTAGGCTGCCCGGTAAATTGATGCATTGAAGGCGATCTCATATCCGCATCGAGTAGCAGTACTTTTTTGCCTGTCCGTCCAAGAACAGTTGCAACAGCTAAGCTAGTTGTACTCTTGCCTTCTGCAGGCCTTGTACTGGTAACCATAAGCGAACGGGGAACGCCGTGGTCAGTCGAGAAGGCGAGGTTGGAGCGAATGCTGAGATAGGCCTCCGAAAGTGCCGATTTCGGATCGCGCAGCATTTCCAGCGCGTCTTGCTCTTCCGCATTCGGAACGCTGCCAAGCAATGGAACTTGGAGTAGGCGATGGACCTGAGTCGGATCGCGCAGACCCTCATCAATCTGATCAAGCGCGAATGTCGCGACTGCAGCTAGGCCTAGACCAGCCAACAGCGCGAGCGCGAGGTTCAGAGGCAAATTGGGCGAAGATGGTTGTTCCGGGATCTTGGCTGTATCGACTATCGCAATATTGTTTGCACCGACACCAGCCACGCCGATTTCCTTATATCGTTGTAGCAAACTGTCATAAAGTTCGCGGTTCGTGTCGGCTTCACGTTGATAAATGTTGTATTGAATATTGTCGCGCTGTTGCCGGTTCATCTGGCTCTTGAGATTTTCAACTTGGTTACGCAATGTGTTCTCGCGCTGAAGTGCTGCGCGATATTCAGTCGACCGCGCTGACAGCACGCGGCTCTCCTCGCGTGCTATACTGGCATCAAGCGCGCGCAACTGTTCCGAGAGTGCGGCGGCGGCGGGGTAACCGGGCTCGAACTGGACGAGCATTTTCGCATATTCGGCCGCCACTTCAGCACGATTCTGACGAAGCTGTCCGATGGCGACATTGTTTATTGAATCGCTATTCGCGCCGCTATTGCTTAATTTAGCGCGGGTTTCCGCTGCGATACGGTCGGCAGTCGCAACCGCAAGCGCGCCGTTGAGCGCTTCTAGGTCACTGGACACCAGCGTGCGCTCAACTTCCGTGCGACCGTCGATGCTCTTGCTTTTACCCAGAGCAACGATACCCTTGGCTTCAGCGTAATTGACCAGATCGCGCTCCGATGTTTCGAGGCGTGCGCGCAAATCGGCAAGCCGACCTTCGAGGAACTTTCGTGCGTCTGCCGTCGACGCGAAGCGCCGGTCCATGCTCTGCAAAATGAACTGCTCTGTCCAGATGTTGGAAATTTGCGCAGAAAGTGCTGGCGATGAGCTCGTATAGCCTACATCGACTAGTGCCGAGCCGCGAATTGGCGAAACTGAGATGTGTGCCATAAGTAGATCAACGGCAAGTTTCTCACGCTTTTCACGTTCGCTCTGCGTCAACGGCTGGCCCGCTTTGCGCGTAAACAACGCATTCTCCTCAAGACTTACGCCATGGGCCTCGAAAAAATCATTTTTAGTCGAAAGCCGAAGTTGGCGCGATACGCGTTCGGCCAAAGACCGCGCTTGCAACAGTGCGTGTTGGGTTTGGTAGAATTCGAGATCGCGTCCGGCCTCTTGCGATTCTAATCCCTCAATAGTAGTAACCTTTTTCTGGTCGCGGCTGATCTCAATCCGTGAGGTTGCGGTATATTGTGGCGTGGCCAGCAAGGTCAGGACGAGGCCGATGGCGACCGCTGCTGTGACTATACCGGCGATCACCCATTTCCAGCGAAGGACGACTTGCCAATATTGAAGCAGAATTGGCGGGGCGAGGCTTGTCGCCTCTTCACCATGTGAATTTTCGAACGCACCTGCCGCTTGACCAGTCGCTAAAGCTGGGGGTGTGGATTGCAACATTTGTGTCCTTGTTCCAAAAATATGTTATGCTTTTACAACCAAATTCTTGGCTGGTTGAGGTTGATTGCTGCCTGTCGAGCGAGCTAGCTTAAAGAATAGCGAAGTTCCACCCCTTTTATCGCTAGTCGATGAACCTAAGCTAACCAAATCTCTGACTTCACGTCCCTTGCCAAAATCTGAAGCGCAACTTAGTTGCACTATACCCCGCTGCATTCTGGCCGCTTGGATAAGGACCGACTTGTCGAAATTCCGCACCTCGTTCAGCAAGCCCTCGCCTCTATTTTGGGTCCTCGCTGTTTTTCTGATGTTTCTCTTTGCCACTGGTGGAGCGTCGCGTGCGGATGTTCAATCGTTGGTAATATTGCGCCCTGTTTCCGTCATAGTCTGCGCACTGGCGCTGATGACACTCCGGTCTGAACATCTTGCCGGACGCCAGTGGCTGCTTGGTTCATTCGCTGCCTTATTTATCTTAGCTCTCTTGCACGTCGTCCCATTGCCTCCCACTCTATGGCAGTCGTTAGCAGGTCATCAGGATTTGGTCGAAGTGGAGAAATTGGTCGGGCTCACCGATAATTGGCGACCATTGACGCTGGCCCCAATGAACGGCTGGCACGCATTGCTCTCACTTTTCGTGCCGCTGGCGGTGCTATTGCTTGGCATTCAGCTCAATCGCGACGACCTCTTTCGCCTTCTGCCGCTCCTGATTGCACTGGCAGGTGCGTCGGGGCTTTTGGGTCTGCTGCAGGCAATTGGCGATCCGCAAAGTGCGCTCTATTTCTACCGGATAACGAACAATGGTTCGGCCGTAGGTTTGTTCGCAAACCGCAATCACGCCGCCACGCTTCTCGCCTGCCTGTTCCCGATGTTGGCCGTTTTTGCATCGACGGCGAAAGGAACAACCGACGAAGTGCGCTTTCGCCAACTGCTCGCTGCGGCAATCGCAATTGTTCTGGTGCCTTTAATCCTCGTAACGGGGTCGCGCTCCGGATTGGTAAGTGCTGTTATCGGCATCGTCGCGGCTGCTCTCCTATACCGTCGTCCGACCGCTGTCCGCACTGTGCGGAAAGGTTCGCCCGATCGAATGAGGGCTATCCCGGTTCTTGGGGGCCTCGCGATAATTAGCCTCGGCTTTCTGACCTTCTTCTTTTCGCGGGCCGAGGCAATTGAGAGGCTTTTTGCGGAGGCGTCCGGCGAAGACAGTCGAACAGACTTTTGGGTCGTATCTATAGATCTTTTCTGGAAATATTTCCCCTGGGGTTCGGGCTCTGGTTCCTTCGTCGAAGCTTTCCAGATTTTGGAGCCAAATTATTTGCTCGACGCTACCTATCTCAATCGTGCGCACAACGACTGGGTGGAGATAGCGGTCACTTTCGGATTGCCGGGGGTTATCGGGCTCGTTCTTGCTTCCACCGCATTTTTCTGGCGCAGCTATAAGCTCTGGCGAAACGCCGATGCTAATCGACGATATGTCGCATTTGGCCGGCTTGCGTCGGTATGCATGGCGATAATCGCAATCGCGAGTGTTGGCGACTACCCCTTACGAACGCCGACGATGATGGGGGTTTTTGCCATTTTGGCACTGTGGTTCACGGAGGGCGGAATAGAGCGCTCCCCATCCGGCTCTTCCCGCCGGGAAGGTATTTGACGCATGACCCGCCCTAAGAAATCCAATGCCCTGCTGGTAACGCTCCGTTCAGTCGGCATTGCGCGTATCCTAATTTTGACCTTGCTAGGTCTTGTTGGCGCCTGGTTCGCGGCCGCGCTCGCAATATCCGGAGTAACACGGATCAAGGCACCGCAGGCTGCACTTGTTGCTATGCCGAATGAAAGCGCCGCTCTCGCATCGCGCGCCGATCAGCTTTTCTTCGTAAATTCTCAAAATCTACCGCGCGACGTCGAGTTGCTTGCGCGCCGCGCGCTTGAGTACCAAGCCATTAACGCCAAGGCATTGCGTGTTCTGGGCTATGTGGCGGATGCCAAGGGCGACACTGCGACGGCGGAAAAATATGTCCGCATGGCCGCCAAATTGTCGCGCCGCGAGCCGGGGGCTCAACTCTGGCTAATAGAGGCTTCTGCGCGCAAGGGTGATATTGCACAGACGCTCGCCCACTACGATATCGCTCTTCGCACCAAGCCCGACACGCAGACCATCCTCTTCCCGCGCCTTTTGAATGCCATCGAAGATCGTGATATCCGCATGGCGCTCAAACCATATATTCGCGCCGAAAATGGATGGGCTCCCGCGTTTCTCTTTTTCGCCAATTCAAACAGCAAATATTTGCCTGTGCTGGTTGACCTTATTGTCGAGACGGGAGGCTTGGCGGATGAGGAGAACGCAAAAAGTCAGGAACTGGGTTTGCTGGGCAGGCTCGTCACCGAGAATTACTTCGCCGATGCGCGTCGGCTTTACCTGCAAATGCCCGGCGCAAAATCCGCGCGGCTGACTAGCACCGCATTCGACACCAGCGACCGCGATGCGCGTTTCGGTCCTGTAGGCTGGCAATTGCTTGAAGATCCGGATGCGGGAGGTGGCTTTGGCGGTGAAGGAAGCTCCCCCAAGCTTTCGATTTTTGCCAATTCTTCGACGACGCGTCCGGTTGCGACGAAGCTGCTTTATCTCAAGCCAGGCAATTACACCTTCTCTGCACGCCTTACCAATCTCGACCGCGGCGATGGCGGCTTTCTGCGCTGGCAGCTGCGATGCCCCGCCATTAGTGGCGCTCCGGCATGGGCCATCGACAGCATAAGCGCCTCGCTTCGCGCTGAACTCTTAGTTCCTTCCAACTGCCCGGTACAGTTTCTCGATCTCATAGCCTCGGGGGGCAAGGGGCAGACGGGACTGGAGGCGACTATTGCCTCGGTTTCATTAGTCCCTGCGAACTGACGGGCGGGGCGGATGGATCACAAGCGCATCTTCATCACCGGCACCGCGGGCTTTATCGGCTACCATCTCGCCGAACTCTTGCTGGCGCAGGGGCATATCGTCGGTGGCTATGACGGCATGACCGATTATTATGACGTCCGCCTGAAAGAGCGCCGCCATGCGATGCTCAACCAGCACGAGGGTTTTTCTGCAACCGAAGCCATGCTGGAAGATCAGGAGCAGCTTCAGACTGCCATCTCATCCTTCAAGCCGGACGTGATAGTCCATTTGGCGGCGCAGGCGGGGGTCCGCTACAGCATCGAAAATCCGCGCGCGTATCTCGACGCCAATATCGTCGGGACGTTCAATGTCATGGAGGCTGCCCGCGCCGCAGGCGTCCAGCACCTTCTCATGGCATCCACTTCAAGCGTCTACGGCGCCAATACCGAGATGCCCTTTACCGAAACCGAGCGCGTTGCGACGCCGCTCACCTTTTACGCGGCATCTAAGCTAGCCAATGAGGCAATGGGTCACAGCTACGCGCATATCTATAGCCTTCCGATCACCATGTTCCGTTTCTTCACAGTTTACGGGCCGTGGGGGCGACCGGACATGGCTTACTTCAAATTTGCACGGAACATCATCGACGGTAGCCCAATCGACATTTACAACAATGGCGACATGTGGCGCGACTTTACTTATGTCGAAGACCTCGTGCGCGGCATTGCGGGCCTTATCGATGCAATCCCGCAGCGCCCCGAAAAGCTTGAGGATATAGCTACCGGCGATAGTTTGAGCCCCGCAGCACCTTTCCGGGTCGTCAACATTGGCAATTCCGACAAGGTTCGCCTCATGGACTTCATAGACGCCATCGAGGCGGAGATCGGCAAGAAAGCCATCCGCAATTACATGCCCATGCAGCAGGGCGACGTCCCAGCAACTTGGGCCGACGCGTCGCTCTTGCAGTCGCTCACTGGCTACCGTCCGCAGACGCCATTCCGCGAGGGTGTGGCGCGCTTCGTGCGCTGGTATCGGGATTATTATGCGTGCTAACTAATTTTTGTTAGCAGATTGCATGCTATAGAAGGACTTATGCTCCTTTCAGTTCAAAGTTTTGCCAAGCCGTGGGGTGTAGTGGACTTGCCCGCTCCGTTTCATTGGGATGGCAAGAAGGCGATTGGCGAGGTCTGGTTTGATCCCCCGCCAGCGCTCTCAGACATTCTCATCAAATACATCTTCACATCCGAAAAACTCTCCGTCCAGGTTCACCCTTCCGACGCTGATACAGAAATCTTAGGACTTGGCTGGTGCGGTAAGGAAGAGTGCTGGCTGATAACGTCCGCGGAGCCGGGTGCCTCGTTGGCCATTGGCTTCAAGACCAAACTCGACGCAGACACGGTCCGTGCAGCAGCATTGGACGGGTCCATTGAGGATCTTCTCGTCTGGCATCCCGTTACTGCCGGCGACTTCTTTTATATTCCAGCAGGCACGGTCCACACGATTGGCGCCGGCGTCAGCCTGATAGAAGTGCAGCAGACTAGCGACATCACCTACCGCCTTTACGACTACGGTCGCCCCCGCGAACTGCATCTGGATGAGGCACTCGCGGTTGCGAAGCTCGAGCCTTACGATACCGGATTGCGTAAGCGGCTTGCTGCTCACGGCTTACAAACGTTAGTCGATGGTCCGCACTTTGAGCTTCACTATGTCGACGGTTCGGTGGGAGGCGATGTCTTCTCGGCCACCGGCCGGCCCGCTCTCATTCTCCCCCTCGAGGGGAGTGTGTCAGTGGGCGGCGAGATCGTAATACCGAGCCAGTGCGCTCTACTTAACGGCGAGGAATTGCGCTTCGGCGACGGCGACAAATTTCTGCTGGCGCGTTCGCTGTCTGGGGCAAATTCCCGATAAGCACCCGGCTCGATCTTCCGGCCACGCCAGAAAAATTGTG
>CAZPNQ010000163.1:0-7052 GCA_964587955.1 uncultured Nitrospira sp. | reverse complement strand
TGACCACGATGTTCTTATGGATCTTGGCGAGCTCTTTACCTTCCTTCACCATGGCATCGGCTTCTACACTCACGACCTCGGCGCTGATCGGCCCGTCTACGATCTTGCATACCTCTTGGAGCATTTCCCTGAAACTTCGGCCCTCCTTGACGACCAGAGAGGGGTTCGTTGTGACACCGTCGAGCAGTCCGAGGCTTGCTGCTTCATGGATTTCTTTGACATTGGCCGTATCAAGATAGATTTTCATAATTGTCCCTTTCGTAGAGAAGAGATCGTGATGCGATACCCTTATTATCGGTTATTCTATGGGGAACTCAACTTCACTGCAAGAAGTCCACACACGAATGTTTGACAGGCTTTCGAGCTGGGGATAGAATTTTGAGACTGATAGCACCCTTGTCGTTAGAGGAGATATCACGATGCAACGATTCATTAGGGTGCTGTTCTGCGCTCTGGTAATTTCGGCCTGTTCGGGAAAGAATCCCTACCTAGAAGCTTCACTTAAACCAGCTGAGCTTCAGGGAAAGGATAAGGGCTGGTTCGAAAAAAGCTGGGGTGTTCCGGACGGCAAAGCATCACGTTTCTTTGGTGGAGAAATCTGGACGTACTATCGAATTGCCGGAGGAAAATCAGGAGCCCCACTCTTCAATTTTTCCCCCAATCAATGTCAGGTCACTCTTAAGTTTGACAAAGACGAGAAACTTTCCGACTATACCTACTCAGGCTGCTAAGCGACGCTGCTGAAGATCCTTCTTTCCCGGCACTATTTTAAGTAGTTTCTGAAATAGCCAGCTATACGGGGTGCTCATTCCGAAACCTAACCGCACACTCCTTGCTGCAGAAACAATACTCCCGTCCTCCAATCATTTCGATCATGGCGATTCGCTTTGGGACGAATATGTGACACACAGGATCCTCGATCATCTGATCTTGTTCTTCATCTTGGGCTTGCACCGTCGATTTCTCTCGACCATCCCGAATAGGAGTCTTGAATCCACGAAACATTTGCCTGAGCAAGAGGTAGAGAACCGTAAGGAGCAAAACGACAAGGATTAATCTATACATGGTGGTCTACTGCAAGAAGACCACAATCGTATGAGAGCGGTGAGATTCTGTCAAGGTGACAACCACCAGATGCTCTTGGATTCTACCTGCCGCGTGGTGCACAAACGACCTATATACATAGATCCTATTGGGACTCTTGCCAGTGCCATCCAGTACTTCAGGAGGATTGGTTTACCCTGTCTATGGTGCTAAAGTGCCGACCATGAAGACTTGCGATAAATGCCATGGGGCGATGCTACCGGAAAGAGCAGTGGATTTGGACGCTGGACTGGCGATCACCGTGTTTGCCTGTTTAAACTGTGGTCGTCGGAAAGCAGCGGATCAGGAACCTCGGCCGATTACGGCTCGACACTAGTCCTTCCTGTCAGTCTCCAAAACCATTCTCATCTGATTTGGCACAGGATTGCGAAGTCACACATCACGCAATGCCTTCTGCTGTATCTCCCGCCTACCTTCATCCGTTGAACTAGCTCGCTACACATAACCACCGGTTCGCTAAGTCCGACTCTCGTCTCGCCTCAATGTGGGAATAATTGCCTGTCCCAAGATAGGCTCCGCAGGTAGCCAACGATAGTCACCTCGCTCGTCTGTAATTATGATACAAATCACTGAATCCTGGCATTTATGGCCGGTTCTTTCTGCATAATCGAAGCTGAGTCGGAATTGTGTCTCGATAAAGGTTATCAGGAAGGGTTGTTGTCAACGAAGACTCAGGACATCCATCATGTCGTATAATCCAGGTGGTTGGCGGACGACCCATCTTGCGGCTCGCAGGGCTCCGCGGGCGAACGTATCGCGGCTGCTGGCCCGATGGGTGACCTCAATTCGTTCTCCCATGCCGCCGAACAGAATCGTATGATCCCCGACGATATCGCCGGCGCGAATGGTTTGTATTCCGATCTCTCCTTTGGTCCGCTCTCCAATCAATCCCTTCCGGGCATAGACTCCAACTTGATTCAAGTCTCGGCTCACAGAATGAGCGAGGACCTCGGCAATTTTGAGAGCTGTGCCGCTTGGCGCATCTTTCTTGAGACGGTGGTGGGCTTCAATGACCTCGATATCGTAATCTTCTCCTAGTGTTCTGGCCATTTCGCCGATGACTTTGCAGATTAGATTTATTCCGACACTCATGTTCGGAGAAAATACGCAGGGAATCTTCTGGGCCAATGATTTCAACTCTTCTAGCTGAGAAGTCGAGAATCCGGTAGTGCCAATGACCATGGCTCGGCGATGGTGAGCAGCCGTTTGCATGTGTTCAAGTGTCGCTGCGGGTGCGGAAAAATCGATCACAACTTCACCCCGTTCCATCAGAATAGAGAGATCATCAGTAATGGGAACACCGGCATGGCCGGATCCTGCGGCCTCGCCCGCATCCTCTCCCAATGCCGGATGCCCTTTTCCTTCTAAGGCTCCTGCGAGCATCAAAGCGGTGGAATCTCTGACCAACGACACAAGTCGGCAGCCCATTCGGCCGACTGCACCCGCTACAATGACCTTGATCATTTTGTCATGCACCAGAATATAGAAAGAGATTAGATCAATGCCGCATCTTTGAGGACGCGAATCAATTTCTCGCGTGTGTCCTGGCTCATTGTGCAAAGCGGCAAGCGCAGTTCCGGGTCAATCTTCCTCATAAGTCCCAGGGCTTCTTTCACTGGAATGGGATTAGTTTCATAAAACAACGCAGCAAAAAGGGGAGAGAGTCTAAAATGAATCCGACGTGCTTCGTCGATTCTCCCATCGGCAAAAGCTTTCACAAGCGCCGCCATTTCCATCGGCATGATATTAGCCGTGACCGTAATCACACCTTTCCCGCCGACAGCCATCATCGGTAGCGTGAGGGAGTCGTCGCCAGCTAGCACGGTTAGGCGGTCACCGCACATCTGCACGATATCTGAGGCTTGTTGGACGGAGCCACTCCCTTCCTTGACCCCGACGACCGTGTTAACGGCTGAGAGTCGGGCGATAGTTGGAGGTAGCATGTTGACTCCGGTGCGACCGGGGATGTTGTATAGGACTAAAGGCAGATCGACGGACTCCGCAACCGCCTTATAGTGTCGATAGAGTCCTTCCTGGGTCGGTTTGTTGTAGTACGGGGTAATGAGCAACGCGCCGTCGGCCCCTGCCTGCTTCGCGTGTTTTGTGAGCGCGATGGCTTCTCCCGTGCTGTTCGAACCGGTTCCGGCGATTACCGGCACCCGCCTGCGGACGACCTCTACCGTCAACTCAATTACACGATTATGCTCGCCATGAGAAAGTGTCGCCGATTCACCGGTGGTTCCGCAGGGAACAATGCCGTTGGTACCATTGACAATTTGCCATTCGATCAACTCAGCTAAAGCCCTCTCGTCGACTTTGCCCTGTCGAAACGGCGTGACAATAGCAACAAGCGATCCGGTAAACATACTCATTCCGTTTCATTGAGGAACGATGGAATGTTCTCGCCCCGTACGAGGTCATCGTATGTTTCTCGCTCACGAATGAGGTGGAATTCTCCGCCCTTGACGAGTACTTCCGGCACACGTGGCCGAGAGTTGTAATTCGACGCCATGACAAAGCCATATGCTCCAGCACTCATGACCGCCAACAATTCACCGGGTTTTATGCCGGGTAGTGATCGATCCTTGGCTAAAAAATCACCGGATTCACAGACAGGCCCGACGATGTCCACGGTCTGTTTGGTGCGACGGGCTGTTTCCTCATTCACCGGGCGAATTTCGTGATAGGCTCCGTACAGGCTCGGTCGAATCAGATCGTTCATCGCGGCATCCACAATGACGAAGTGCTTGGTTTCCCCGACCTTCTCGTACAGCGCCCGTGTCACCAGGATGCCGGCGTTGCCGACGATCACGCGGCCTGGTTCCATCACCAGCGTCAGTCCCAAATCTTTGACGAGCGGCGAAATGGCCTCAGCTAGGTCTTGAGGCAAAGGCGGTTTCTCCTCGGAGTAGGTGATACCGAGCCCGCCGCCGATATTCAGGTAGCGGATGTTGATGCCCTGTCCTTTCAGTGTATCGATGAGCGCCACGACTTTCTTCAACGAATCGACGAACGGCGTCACGTCCGTCAGCTGTGAACCGATGTGAGCATGGACGCCGACGACGTCGATGTGGCTCAGCGAAGACGCCATTTTATATTCTTCCAGCGCACGATCCGATGCGATGCCGAACTTGCTCTTCTTCATCCCTGTCGAGATGTAGGGATGTGTTTTCGGATCCACGTCCGGATTAATCCGCAACGCGACCTGCGCTTTTTTGCCAGCCGTGGCCGCCACCTCGTTGATCGCATGAATCTCAGCCGCCGACTCGACATTGAACATGAGGATGTCAGCCTTCAGGGCGTCGCGGATTTCATCCGGCGATTTCCCGACACCGGCGAAGACGATTTTGGAAGCTGGCACTCCGGCTTTCAGGGCTCGGAACAGCTCGCCGCCGGACACAATGTCGGCGCCGCTGCCTTCCTTTGCCATTAGGCGAAGGATGGCCAGGTTAGAATTGGCTTTCATCGCAAATGCGATGATATGCGGGATATTTTTAAAAGCCCTGTCGTAGGCGTGGAAATGCCGGACCAGCGTCGCATGGCTATAGATATAACAGGGAGTGCCGAGTTCATTGGCCATGCGGCTGACCGGCACCTGTTCGCAGTACAATTCACCGTGGTGATACTCGAAACTGTGCATCGCGTTGATCCTTACGTTAAACCAATTGTCTCAGCTCAAAGGTTTCTTATCGTATCCCCACAGGCTGCGATGGAGGCAGATCCATATCCTGAATTCCCATGAGAGTAGGGTCTGTTTCAGCGGATTCCGTTGTCTGCCGCTCAGCCTCGAGTGCATGTTGCCTTTTCTGTTTGTCGACCGTGGGCGCAACGCCGACGAGTTCCGGTGGGATGGGTGACCCCACCACCCCGCAAGCACTCAGGAGCACTGCTGCCGCGCTCATGGCTAACACTTTCATGACAGTAACCGTTCAAGCTCTTTGATCCGCTGCGCAACTCGCCCACGTGCGGTCCCACCGATTTGTCCCTTGCGATCGATTGCTGCTGCAGGAGTCAGCCGAGAAAACACGCCCTTGTCGATCCGATCACAAAATACGCGAAGTTCATCAAGTGAAAAATCCATGACGTCACGTCCTCGATCGAACGCAGCACGGACGATTCGTCCGGTGATCCCATGGGCTTCGCGAAAAGGCACGCCTCTCATCACTAAATAGTCAGCCAGTTCCGTGGCGAGAAGTCCGCCTCCTTGCAATGCACGCGTCAAGGCCTCTCCGTTGACTTTCAGTCGGCGCATCAATTCGGTCATCACTTTGAGAGAGGCCGTCACTGTATCAAGGGCATCAAAGAGCGCCGGTTTGTCTTCCTGCAAATCCCGATTATAACTTAACGGCAAAGCCTTGAGCAGCGTCAGCAGATTGACGAGATGACCATAGACACGTCCGGTTTTTCCTCGGACCAGCTCTGGAACATCGGGGTTCTTCTTCTGTGGCATCATGCTGCTTCCTGTGCAGAAGGCATCCGGCAGATCGACGAACTGAAATTCCTGCGATGCCCATACGATCAACTCTTCGCTGAGCCGCGACAAATGCATCATCACGATCGAGAGGGCTGATGCCACTTCAATCATGAAATCGCGGTCTGAAACCGCATCCATACTGTTCTGTGTGACAGCGGAAAAGCCCAGCAATTCAGCCGTGTATTGCCGGTTCACGGGGTAATTCGTGCCCGCCAAGGCGCCTGATCCGAGCGGCATGACGTTAAGTCGTCCCTTGGCGTCACGTATGCGCCCTTTGTCCCGTTCGAACATTTCAACATAGGCCAACAAGTGATGAGCAAACAGAACGGGCTGAGCACGTTGTAAGTGCGTATATCCTGGCATCATGACGGTGCGGTTCGCACCGGCCTTTGCAACCAGTACGCGTTGAAATCCTGACAATTCCTCATGCATCTGATCCAGCTGAGTACGCAAATACAGGCGAATATCCAAGGCCACCTGATCATTCCGACTTCGGCCCGTGTGCAATTTGCCTCCCAACGGGCCGATCACTTCGGTCAATCGCCGCTCGATTGCCATGTGAATATCTTCATCTTGAGGCGAGAAGGCGAATTGCCCACGATCCAACTCCCGTTTGACCGATTCCAATCCGCGGACGATGGCGCGTGTTTCCATCCGCGTGAGCACCCCGGCTTTCTCGAGGGTCTTACAATGAGCGATGCTTCCGGCGATATCCTCGCCATAGAGCCGACTGTCGACCGACACCGATCTGGTAAACGCTTCGACGAACCGATCGGTCTGCTCTCGAAAGCGGCCAGACCAAGCCTTCCCTCCACCGGCGGGTGACGTCGGCTGATTCCTACGCTTGGCCATTAGGACGAGGCTTTCTTTCTCTGCGCGCGAATTTTCAACCGTAATGCATTCAAACGTATGAAGCCTTCCGCGTCTTTCTGGTTGTACACTTCATCTTCCTCGAACGTGGCGATGTCGAGACGGTAGAGGGAGTGTTTTGATTTGCGTCCCGCAAGAGTACAGCTTCCCTTGTAAAGTTTGACCCGTGCGACGCCGCTCACGTCTTTCTGAGTTTCATCGATAGTCGTCTGAATCGTTTCACGCTCAGGACTAAACCAATAACCGTTATAGATCAGGTCTGCAAATCGTGGGATCAGGCTGTCTCGAAAGTGGAGGACTTCGCGGTCCATTGTCAAGGATTCGAGTCCGCGATGGGCGACGTGCAGGATCGTTCCTCCCGGTGTTTCGTACACCCCACGCGATTTCATCCCGACGTAACGGTTTTCCACGAGATCGACCCGGCCGATCCCGTGTGCGCCGCCCAATTTGTTGAGATGGGCAAGTAAGGCTGCCGGACTCATCTTCTTACCGTCAACTGCAACAGGATTCCCGGCTTGGTATTCGATCTCGACTTCCTGCGGCTTATCCGGGGCCTTTTCCGGAGAGACGGTCATCTGGAATATTTCATCCGGCGGCGATTCCC
>CAZPNQ010000162.1:0-7052 GCA_964587955.1 uncultured Nitrospira sp. | reverse complement strand
TGCTGATGCAATTCGAGAAGACGGCCAAGGCTCGATATAGTGTTGGACAAGCCGCCCAACAGGATGTGTTCCGGGCCCAAGTCGAAATTTCACGTGTTCTGGATCGGCTGGCCGTCCTCGATCAGCAGAAAGAGAGCCTCCACGCGGCGATCAATCGTCTCCTGAATCGCCCACCCGCCGGATCGCTCGGTATCCCGGAAGAAGTGTATCCCACGATTCTGACGATTCCTCTCCAGGAACTTAGCCGCCGCGCCGAGGACTTATCTCCTCAGCTGTTAGCGACAGCAAAAGGTATCGATCGTTCGGAACGGTCTCTCTCACTCGCCAAACGACAGTACTACCCCGATTTCGATGTGACGGCCCTCGGCCTCCGCAACGACAAGATCAATGACAACGGCTACCAAGTGATGGTGGGGATCAAGATCCCGCTGTTCTATGAATCGAAGCAGAAGCAAGGGGTACGTGAAGCGTTGGCAGGGCTTGAAGGTGCCCGCGAAGACTTCATGGCGACCCGCCAGGATTTGCTGTTTCAGGTAAAGGATAGCTTCGTCCAAGCGCAGCGTGCCGAGCGATTGGTCATGATCCTGCGTGATGCAATCATTCCACAGGCCACCTTGGCCCTCCGAGCCGCGCAATCGAGCTATGCAGTCGGCAAAGTGGATTTCCTCACGCTCCTGAACAGCCTTTTGACGTTGCAGGAAAGTGAATTGGAACTCCATGGAGAGATGGTCTCCCATGAGAAAGCGCTCGCGCGGTTGGAAGCCGTAACAGGTGGGTCTTTGACCGGGGTCGTCCAAGAGAGAATCCAGGGCCAATGACTCGTCGTCCTCTCTATATCGGCGTGGTAGTTCTGCTCACTGTAGGGTTCGCCATTGCGTGGTGGTGGACAACCCGGGATTCCGTGCCGGCCCCTCCAAAGACACAACCTGAGGCGATGCTGACCCATGAGCCCATGCCTGGTATGGAACATCCAGGGGACAAGCCGGCATCGAAAGCACAGACGAGAGGGGACCTGTCCTCGTCGTCACTGGAACTGACGTCACGTACCGTGACGATTGCCCCTGAACGGTTACAGACGATCGGCGTGAGATTCGAGGAGGTCGCAAGGCGCCCGCTTGAAAAGGTCATTCGCACGGTCGGCCGGGTAGAGATCGATGAGCGCCGTCTCGCACGTGTCAACCTCAAATTCGCCGGCTGGATCGACGAACTCTTCGTGAGCGCCATCGGGGATCACGTGAAGAAGGGGCAGAGCCTCTTTACGATCTACAGCCCGGATATCGTCGCAACCCAAGAGGAGTATCTGTTGGCCCTGCAGAGCATCAAGGAGCTCGGTCAAAGCGAGTTCCCTGAAGTGTCCCGTGGGGCGAAGGATCTGCTGGAAGCGACCCGTCGTCGGTTCCAATTGTGGGACATCACCGAGGATCACATCCGAGAACTTGAGCAAACGGGAAAAGTCCTCCGAACCTTGCCAATGCATTCCCCGATCACCGGAACCGTGACTCGGATGGAAGCGCGCCGGGGGACGTACGTGAGCCCGGGAACAGAACTATACATGATCGCCGATCTCGCCCACATCTGGATCTTAGGCGACATCTATGAGTACGAGCTGCCCTTCATCACCGTCGGCCAAGGGGCCACGGTCACGCTCTCCTACGATCCCAGTACGAAGCTCCACGGTCATGTCGGCTTCATCTATCCAACGCTCGATCCCAAGACGCGGACGGCGAAGGTTCGATTCGAGCTCAAGAATCCCGGTGAAAAGCTCAAGCCGGAGATGTACGCGAATGTGGCGTTGAAGATTCCGCTTGGGACACGTCTCGCGGTCCCACGCGACGCGATTATTGAATCCGGTGAGCGGCAGCTGATCTTCATCCATCACGGAGGCGGCAAACTGGAATGGCGATCCGTCACGCTTGGCGTGAGTGCCGGCGACTGGGTGGAGGTGGCGGAGGGACTCAAGGAAGGGGATCACATCATCACATCGGCAAACTTCTTGATCGACTCCGAGAGCCAGTTGAAAGCGGCTGTCGGCGGGATGGGCGGGATGCCCGGCATGAAGATGAGCGAGTGACCGATCATGCTTGAACGGATTATCGAATACAGTGCGAGAAACCGTTTCATCGTCTTCCTGCTCGTCTTTTCGTTGTCTGCCGTGGGGCTGTGGGCCATGTGGCAGACGCCGATTGATGCGCTTCCCGACATCTCCGACACACAGGTCATCGTCTATACGACCTGGCAGGGCCGCTCGCCAGATTTGGTCGAAGATCAAATTACTTATCCCATTGTCACAGCGCTCCTGTCGGCTCCCAACGTGACGGTCGTCCGTGGCTTTTCGGATTTCGGCTATTCCTACGTCTACATTCTGTTTAAAGACGGCACGGACATCTACTGGGCGCGCTCGCGGGTTCTCGAACGTCTCAATCAGCTGTCGGGGCGGATGCCGGAGGGCGTCACGCCGCAGCTCGGCCCGGACGCAACCGGCGTGGGCTGGGTCTTTCAATATGCCTTGGTTGATGAATCAGGTCAGCAAGATCTCGCGTCGTTGCGAAGCTTCCAGGACTGGTACCTCCGCTATTGGCTCCGCGCCGTGGAAGGTGTCGCTGAAGTGGCGAGCATCGGCGGCTTTGTCAAGCAGTACCAAGTCAATCTCGATCCGACGAAGGTCCTGGCTTATCGTCTCTCTCTTCCCTCCATCATCGAAACGATTCGTGACAGCAACAATGATGTCGGCGGACGAGTCGTGGAATTTTCCGGCATCGAATACGTCGTTCGCGGGCGTGGGTACCTGAAGAAGGCGAAAGACATCGAGAAGATCGCGGTCGGCGTCAATGAGAACGGGACGCCGATCCTCTTGCGCGATGTGGCGACCGTCCGGCTGGGGCCTGATATGCGGCGTGGGCTCGTGGAACTGAATGGGCAGGGGGAAGTGGCGGGAGGCATCGTGGTGATGCGCTTCGGCGAGAATGCACTTAGGGTCATCGAGCGGGTGAAAGCCAAGCTCAAGGAGCTGGAACCCTCCCTGCCGAAAGGCGTCAAGGTCGTCATCGTTTATGACCGGAGCGATTTGATCCACGAATCGATCGCCACGGCAAGCGAAAGTCTCCTGGAAGAGTTGATCGTTACGGGTGTGCTCATCATCGCCTTCTTGCTCCACGTTCGGTCCGCCATCGTGCCGATTCTCACCCTGCCCATCGCCGTGCTGCTGGCGTTCATTCCTCTGTACCTGATGGAGATCGGCATCAATATCATGTCGCTCGGCGGCATCATCGTCGCCATCGGCGACATGGTGGATGCGGCCATCGTGATGGTGGACAACGCCCACAAACGGTTAGAGGAGTGGGAACGGGATGGACGAGTGGGCGAACGGCTTCAGGTCCTCATCAATTCGGCCAAGGAAGTCGGGCCGCCGATTTTTGCATCGGTCCTCGTGATCGCGATCTCTTTCATTCCAGTCTTTGTACTCGAGGCACAGGAAGGCCGGATGTTTAAGCCGCTCGCCTGGACCAATAACCTGGCCATCGCCATGTGCGCCGTGTTGGCAGTCACCTTGGTCCCGGCCTGCTTGCCGACGTTCATCCGCGGCAAGATCTTTCCGGAACAGAAACATCCCGTGAGTCGCTCACTCCAACGGCTCTATGCGCCTGGGCTTCGCCTTGCCCTTCGCTACAGAAAGGCGGTCGTGGTCGGGGCCTTCGCGCTGATGGCCAGCATCGTCCCGCTCTATCAGCAGATGGGGTCCGAGTTCATGCCGCCGCTGTATGAAGGCACCATCCTCTACATGCCGACGACCTTGCCGGGAATTTCCATCACGGAAGCGGGACGTTTGCTTCAGATCATGGACCAGAAACTCCGCTCGTTTCCCGAAGTGGATCATGTGTTCGGCAAAGCCGGACGGGCGGAAACCTCGACCGATCCGGCGCCCTTCAGCATGATGGAAGTCGTCGTCGAACTGAAGCCGAAAGGTCAGTGGCGGCCCGGCATCAGTTATGAAGGCCTGATTGATGAGATGGATCGCGCGCTGCAGTTCCCCGGCGTGACAAACGCCTGGACCATGCCGATCAAGGCGCGGATCGACATGTTGACGACCGGTGTCCGCACCCCCGTGGGGATTAAGATCTTCGGACCGGATCTGAAGCAGATCGAGGAAATCGGGAAACATTTGGAAATGGTCTTGAAGGATGTTCCCGGCACGAGGAGCGCCTACGCGGAACGGGTATCCGGCGGGTATTTCCTGGATTTCGACATCAACCGCGAGGAGATCGCCCGCTACGGATTGAAACTCATGGATGTCGGCAGGATCATTGAATCGGCCATCGGGGGGGAGAACATCGCAACGACCATCGAAGGGCGTGAGCGCTATCCGATCAATGTGCGCTATCTGCGAGAATTGCGGGACGACCCGCAGAAGCTCCAACGAGTCATCGTCGACACGCCGACCGGTGCGCAGGTACCGCTGGCCCAACTCGCGACGCTACGATTCGTTAGCGGACCACCCATGATCCGTGATGAAAACGGCATGCTCGCCGGCTACGTATTCCTCGATATGACGGGCCGGGATGTCGGGGGTTACGTGGAGGATCTCAAGAGAACCGTACGCGAGAAGGTTGTTCTCCCGGCCAGCTACACGATCGTCTGGTCAGGCCAGTACGAATTCATGCAGCGGGTAAAGGAACGGTTAAAACTGGTCGTCCCGCTCACGCTCGTCATCATCTTCGTCACGTTCTACTTCTCGTTCGAGTCGGTGGCCAAGACCTGCATGGTGATGGTTGGGGTGCCGCTCTCGCTAGTCGGCGCGATCTGGTACTTGTCCGTGCTCGGCTACAACATGAGCATCGCCGTGTGGGTGGGACTCATTACCGTGGTGGGGACGGCGGCGGAAACCAGCGCGGTCATGCTGGCCTATTTGGACGAAGCCTGTGCCAGGCGGAAAGCGGTCGGCGGCCTTACGACATTGCAAGACCTGATCGACACCGTTCAGCTTGGCGCAGTCGAACGTATCAGGCCCATGGCGATGATCGGCTTTGTCGATGTCATCGGGTTGATTCCGGTCATGTGGGCGACGGGCACCGGAGCGGATGTGATGAAACGGATCGCCGCGCCACAAGTGGGCGGAGTCTTCTCCGCCATGATTCTCACATTGTTTGTGATTCCGCCTGTTTATGTCATGTGGCGGTGGTGGAGCGAGAACAAGCAAGAGCAATGAAGGAAAATGGAGCAAGAAGCACGTGGAGCATTGAACCTATGACGTTCTCGACGTGCGACCGATATCCGCGTCGCCAGACTGGTGCGGAAGCGCCAGGGCAATCGGGCTATACCAACATTTCAACCACCGGTGGCATTGCGCTACAGCTAAATTGGTACGCTGCCCTTTATCGCCATGGTGCTTCGGTGGCAAGAGAGGATGTGTGCGGTAATCAAAGTAATAAATTCACGTAAATGACGTTACGCGGACTTGGTACGGCGGTTGCTCAGGTACCATCACAGGCAGTGAATGGATCACTGCCAAATAAAAAGGAGGGTTACAATGCGACAGGTTATGAGGGGGCTACCATTCATCGTTCTCTTGCTGGTGTTGGCCATACCAAGCTTTGCTGCGACAGGTCCTGAGCCCGGGATTGCCAAGGGTGATCATCAGGCACTCGCGATGTACTATGCCGATCAGGCTCAGGATTTCAAGGCCAAAGCACGGTTCTGGGACAATACCGCAGAATCCTATGAGCATCACCCAGAACTTTATAAGTCGAGCGACATCGCCGACGAGGCGGCGCATTGCCGCCAGATTGCTCGCAACTACAGGAAGATGGCAGACGAGGCCGCGGCCTTGGCGAGTGAACACTTGAGTCTAACGCGCAAGGGTCCGTAGGCAACGAGGCCAGATCAAGTCTCTGTTCGAAAGGAGTCGAGCATGGGAGTTACGCCGGGGCGATCTGTATCGCACTCATGCAAAGAGATGCCTCGGCGGCACTCTAATCGATCTGCGTGAAGACCCCTTACCCGAAGGAGGGAAGTGCCCATGAAAATCTCGCGGCAGCTATCGTGGTTCATCCTGGTGTTCGTCATGGCCGTCACGGCCTGTTCATCATCTCCGCCGCGCGAATTGATTGAACACAAAGATCACAGTGGATTGGCGACCTGGTATGAGCAGGAAGCCCTGCGCCTACGAGGAAAGGCGGAGGAGATGCGTCAGATGGGTGACCGATACGCAGCCTTCGCCTATCCGCTCTCTCCAAAAGAGTCCAAAGGAGAGCTGCTCAGGCATTGCCGCGACTTTATGCAGTATTACACCAAGGCTGCCGAAGAAGCGGAGGCTCTCGCAAAACTGCATCGCGAACAAGAGTCGGCTATTCCTTGATGAGGAACAGGATGATCCCACTGTGGGTATTGAGTTTCTCGAATCGTTCCGTAGCCAGCCCGCTTTACCAGCGCCGGTAAATGGGCCAGGAAATACCAGGGCGATATGATCATATCGCACGTTTCAGCAGTTCGCAGGACCCGGCAAGGATTTCATCCGTAAGGCAGAAAAAGGAGGGAGCGCATGAAGCCGCAACATTCGAAGAAACCGCATAACGACAAGTCTGACACCACACAGACCGCTATCCCCGAACAGATCTTGTCCGATGACGTTCGTGAACGGATTGCGAAGCGGGCCTATGAGCTTTACCTCGAACGAGGCTACAGACCGGGGTGTGATGTAGAGGATTGGGTGGACGCGGAGCGAGAGCTGCTTGCGTCGCCGAAGTGACAGAGTGAGGGTGTTGTATAACTTCGGCCAGCCCCATACATTGCAGGCGAAGTAGCACTTCAGGAGAGGAAATAGCTTATGAAAGATCCGGTCTGTGGCATGAACGTCCTTCAAGAGGAGGCCTTACCCACAACCTATGGAGACCGGACATTCTACTTCTGTTCCGACCTGTGCAGGCGCACCTTCCTCACCGATCCGGAGAGATACCTGAGACCGCTCGAGCCGGCCGGGACAATAGGCCCCTCCACCCGACGTGTGGCGTACTTTTCCATGGAAGTGGCGCTTGATCCTGCCATGCCCACCTACAGTG
>CAZPNQ010000161.1:0-7205 GCA_964587955.1 uncultured Nitrospira sp. | reverse complement strand
AGTGCAGGCTTGCCCAGAAACACGGGAATCGTGCCATGCCGCAGAGTGAGCCTGTTACCATCCTCATCGTCAATGCGATCGCCGAAGAAATCAAACTCGTCACGCTCAACTTCAGGAGATTTTTTCCAAACAGCCGCGTCGAAGCCGTCTACTCGGTAGAGGAAGCGCTTCAGTGGGGAAATCGGGCACCTTGGCAACTTATCTTAATCGATGAAAATTTGCTTGCTCACCGCGCGGCGGCTGTTCTCTCGGAACTGAAACAGCTTGCACCCCATGCCCCGCTCGTACTGCTGACTGATCAGAGCAACTCCGCCGCCTTGAGTGCACTTCAGGCAGGTGCGGATTTTCTGCTTGATAGAAGGTCGCCTGCGTTTCTCACCGAACTGGTGTTGTATACCAAAGGCGCACTCGTAACACGCGCTATCCGTATGACACTCAAACAGACAGAAGAACGCCACGCCCGTCTCATCGAAATCATCAATGATGGATTATACGAACTCGACGTGGAAGGGCGATTCGTCTATGTAAGCCCGCTCGCGGCTCAAATACTCGGTTATACGCAAGACGAATTGATCGGCACTCCCTATTCAACCGTTGTGCCCCCGGATCAACAGGATCATGCTCGCCATCGATTCAACGACCGCAGAACAGGGACACGAGCAGCCCGTCAGTTAGCAATCGATCTCATCCGCAAGCCATCCCCTGATAAACCCATTCCCACCCGAATCAGAGCTGAAATTAGTGCGAGGGGATTGTACGATTTCGATCGCCGTTATCTCGGAACGCTGGGGCTGTTGCGCGATATATCACAACACCGGCGGCAAACGAAGACGATCGATCAGCTTGAGCATCAACTCCGGGAATCCGATCGACTTCTCGCCATTGCACGGCGCATTGCAACCTTGTCAAAAAATCTGGACATCCCCCACAACGCGATTCAGATCCAATCTCAACTCCTGCTCAAAACCATTCGCGATGCGCACCTGATCGAACAAGTGGATTCACTCGCAACATACGCAGCTGAAGCCGTCCACCTGGGACAAGAACTCGCCCGGACCACGACGGAAGTCGTCATACACCGAGACACCCTCGACGACATCATCGAGACCGTCCTGGCCTCCGTGCAGCCCCCTCTATCAAACACCGGCTGGATCGAACAGGCATATGGACAGAATCTTCCTTCTTTCTCCGGAAACCTCGATTCCATGATGGATCTCATACGTATTCTCATTTCGCATGCCCGACGTTACGTGGCCGCCGCAGGAAATCACCATCGATTACAAATTAGTACGAGGCTTATCACTCAGAACGGACTCTCAATCGATCGAGAATCATCCACGTTTTCACAAACGAGGGCAGACGAAATCGAAATTCACATCCAAGAAACCGATAGCATTGTCACGGCAGAAGAATCGTCCCTGCAGACGGCGGGCGATCTCTTTGAAGCCTATGCATTGATCAAGCGACTTGGAGGCCGTTTGGACTTTCTAGCCCCCGTCGATGGCTTTCTGTCTATCAAGACATGGATTCCAGTCGAGCCTCCTCTATTGCCGGACAGTCCCGCTATGCCTTCGCTCTCATCCGTTTCTTCGGCTGGCAGTGCGACCGACTGGACAACCGAGGTGACACTTCCGGCTCCGGCGCATACCCCGTCGACCGCATCTTTTCCCGTCGTCCGACCATCGAAGCTTTTGCCTGACCGCCGCAAAAACATTCGGGCGACCGTCGCCCTACCGGCGCGGATGACGATCGGCAATGTATTGCACAAAGGCGTCATGACCGATCTGAGTCCGAGCGGAGCGACCTTCACAGTCGAGGGTATATTCCCATCATTCGAACAACAGCCCGTCTACCTGCTCCTTAAAACAGTCGGCAGCATCCTGGAACTGGATGCCACCGCGCATGACCGAGGAGAAACTCCTGGACGATTCGGCATCGACCGGTGGACCTCCCGTCTCGCACTGGAGTTCATCGCGCTCAATGAAAGTCAGCAGAAGATCATCGCGTCATTGATTGACGCTGCACGAGTAGGCACACATGCCGTCACGGTCGAAGCTCAGTTTCCACCGCTCGATGAGACAAAGGATCTTACAACGGCCTTTTCCGAAACGAGCCTGCGGGGCACAGACTATCGTGAGACCATAAGGGTACGAGTCGCTCTGCCGGTCCACATTGAAACTTCTGCGTCTGCGACCGGACGTCTGTTTGGCCTTGTCGTCAACTTCAGCAGAGGCGGTGTGTGCCTACAAACGGAGTCATCCCTAACAATGACCGACGAGACGATCGTGCTTCATTTCTCTTCGATCCACGGCCCTGACCGGCCGAGGGCACAGAAGCCGGAAGCATCCAACGCAATCTTGACCGGCCACATTGTCCATCTCACTCCTGATCCCACGGTTCCATCCGAGCCAATAGGAGGACCTTCACCACGGAGACAACGCTTCGGCATCCGTTTTTCTCAACTGACTCCGTTCGCAGAACGGGAAGTCAACCGCGTGATTGCACAACATATCGGTTCCTCCGTCGACGTTGCGGGTTCAGACGGCCGATCACCGATCGTCAGCAATAGATGGGAATGCCAAAATACGCATGGCCAGACTCTTGCCGTGATGGCTGATCATGCTCGGCAGCAAATTTCCCCCGGCGCCCCAATCGTCATCATCAGCCCGGGATTCGGATCGATTCAAACCGACTACGTATCTCTCTCGTATTACCTGGCGGCCAATGATTTACGTGTACTTCGCTATGATCACTCGAATCATGTCGGCCAAAGCGAAGGCTGTATCTTACAAACCACATTGAGCAACATGCAGGCTGATCTCCTAAGCGTTCTGGACTTTGCCCATACGACATGGCCCACCGCTCCAGTGTCTCTCCTCTCCGAGGATATCGCTGCGCGAGTGGCGGTGAAAGTCATGGCTCAGCGTACATCGGCTGATCGGCTTTTCCTCTTGAATCCTGTCTTAGACATAGAAACTGCTCTTTCCTTCATCACTTGCGCCAATGCCGTTGCAACTTACCGTCAAGGACATCGGCGTGCCATCGCCAACCTGTGGGGTGTCAATGTCGACTTCGACCAGTTCGTCGACGATGCAATAACTGGAGAATATGTCGACCTCGCCTCCTCAACAGAAGACATCGCTCAATTAGTCACTTCGCCTGTGATCCTTGTCTCTCCCCGAAAGAACCGTCCCATTGAACCCAGGTTCGACCCTGAGTCTCTCCGCGCCGGGGGAGTTACCCCAGTCATTGTATCGCTGCCGGCCGACATATCCGGAGAATCGGACGGCGACGATGAACGGCGTGCCGCGGCCTTCAAGTCGATCTTGAATGAAATTTCGACTCACCTGATAGGCGATATTCCTTCGGCTCAGATGCGAGAACCGGATCGCCGCGATGTGTATCGGCAACGGCAGTTGGAGTATGAGCGCACCCGCATTCGCTACCATGTCTCCCAAGCCACACGCAGCGCCTTGTGGGGATCGCACTTGGCCCATCTGCCTCAACTCGAACACATGCCGAGCTACTTGGCCATGATGGATGGACTGTATGGCCGGCTGCTGCCCCTTGAACCGGGCATGACTGTTCTCGATATCGGCTGCGGCCAAGGGAACTTCGTCCATCTCATGCAGACCAACCAAGCCTATCGGTCAGCGTACCAAGAGGGACGATCGACCGTCCCTCTCCACTACATCGGGCTGGGCCAGTCGCTTGAGTCGCTCCGACTCGCAGAACAACACATACAAACATTCACAAAAGAACTGCACGGTACGCTCACGGCTGCCGTCCCAACCACTCAATTGATAGCGACAAGTTGCATGCATGCGGACTGGAATTCATCGCTTCCTTTCACCGACAGATCGATCAAGCGCATTCTATGCCATCTTTCACTATCCTTTACCCTTTCTCCGCTCCACTGCCTCAGAGAAATGCTCCGAGTCTTGCATCCGGATGGGATAGCTGTCCTGACCTGTTTTCAACCCCACACCGACCTCTCGACGCTATTTCGCCGCCACCTGCGCGCAGCAGACCACGATGAATTCGGATCTCCAGCCCTGACTGTCCTTCACTACCTCGGACGTCTGCGTGAAGCCATTCGCCATGGTCTATTACATAACTATGAACGAACTGAGTTAACCCATCTGCTGGCTCATGCAGGAGCTGGTCACAGCCAAGTTTTCTCCACCCTCGACGACCAACTTTTACTCGCCATTGTACGGAAGACCAAATCCGCTGGATGAAACAGCTCCTCGGGTGTATACTTTCTACCTAGGGATGATACGTAGCCTCGTTTTCACCACGACGAACTACGCGGACGCATAACCTCGTACACACGCTCATGACGGATCACACGGCTCCGCAATCGAACCCATATCACTCAAGCACGGCTTCTCTGCAACGACTCACTCAGTTTGCCCGAGACATGGGGCACCCAACGAGTCTTCCCGTCATTGCAGAGCGGATTCTTTCCAGCCTCTTGGAAGTATCCCGGCACTCCCAAGGGATTTTTTATCTGCTCGATCCCGAACGCGAACGTTTTCGACATATCGTCACACAAGCGCAGATCCCTTCGATAGCCGCACCTCTCACCGTTACCGTCAATCATCCTCTTGTTCGAAGACTGGCTTACCGCCAAGAGATTCTCGATTCGTCAGACCTAGACGAGTCCTTATACAACGCATCGTCGGACAACCTCACGGATGCCCAGTTCGCCGCTCTGCACATCAACCTAGCCATCCCGTTGCTGAATCGAGGAAGGTTGATCGCCTTCGTATTATTCAAATCTCAGATAGATGCTACCGGTCTCCCCTCCCATACCATGGAACTCCTGGCCGCTATGGCCCAGAGTGCAGCCAATGCACTCGACTCTCTCCTGTTGTACGAGGATCTCCGGCAGTCCCAAGCCCTCATGCGGCGAACCGACCGATTGCGTTCTTTGGAAACCATCGCCGGAGGCTTCGCTCATGAGATCCGAAACCCCTTGACGTCGATCAAGACCTTCATTCAGCTGGCTCCTGAGCGTAAGGATGACAGCCAATTCATTGGCGAATTCAGCCGAATCGTGCTCGAGGACGTCAATCGGATCGAACGGTTGATTCAGGAGATTCTCGACTACGCTCGGTACATGGAACCTCAATTGACCGAGGAGGATTTGAATGAAATCGTCTCCTCGTGCCTCTACTTCATCCAAGTGAAAGCCGATGGCCGAGGGATCAAGATTGAAAAAGATTTGGCGCCTGGACTTCCTCATGGCATGTTAGATCGGCAACAAATCAAACAGGTCCTGCTCAACCTACTCCTGAATGCGATGGACGCCATCGGCGACAAAACCGGAATCCTTCGGATACGAACCGCGAGGCTCCCGAAAGCGGATGGGGAAGTGTGGACTCAGGTAGAGATTGAAGATACGGGACACGGCATCTCAGCCGAGCACCTTGACCGTATCTTTGACCCATTTTTTACCACCAAACATGCGAGCTCCATAAACGAGGGAACGGGGTTGGGACTGACCATCGCGCATCAGATCATTCGGGAGCATCGAGGAGAGATTCAAGTTCAGAGTACGGAAGGGGTCGGAACGACCTTCCGCATCTATCTCCCCTCTTATCGGAGTTAAAAGCTGTGAAAAACTTTATTGATACCAACGATATGATTGAAATGTTCCGATCAGTGCTAACACCGGAATAACTTCAGGATGCTCAAAAAAGGCTGTCCTGCAAGGCCGCTGCGAGGTCCGCGAGGTTCACGCCATGCCGAATAAGGCATGGCACGTCTGTGGACGCCCGCCCTCGGCTTCGCCGCGAGGCGAGCGAGATGGTGAGCGGGCCGTGTCCCATGAGCGTCCGGCGTCTTAGGGGCGAGGCGTAACCTTTCTCACCCGCCCGCCCCAAGCTGCTTGAGCAGCTCTCGCCCGGTGGCATGTTGAGTTTCTGAGGTTCACGTCGCGCTGGATAAAGCGCGCCACGCTTGTGAACGCCGATGGTGAGCCGACGGTGACCCGCGAGGACGCCGCTGGCGGACTTTTTGAGCATCCCAATTAGAAGGCAAGGAGCGCCTGTGGCAAGTTCAGTAGTTCGCAAACGAGTTTTGTTGATCGATGATGATCCGCGAGTCCGTGCCTCTCTCAAGATGGTTCTCGAACCACTCTATGACATTCTCCAAGCAAGTGATGGACAAGAGGGGCTCGAAATATTTCGGAAGGATGAGCCCGATCTCATTCTCCTTGACGTCATTCTCCCGGGAACCGACGGTCTCGCCGTGCTTCAAACGCTTCGCCTGGAGAGCAAGATAACTCCTGTCATCATGCTGACGGGCACAAAATCTGTCAAAACCGCCGTCGACGCCATGAAGCTCGGCGCCGCTGACTATCTCTCAAAACCGTTCGACGTCGATGAACTCCGTATCGTCATCGATCGTGTGCTGAACTCCTCCGATTTGGAACGAGAGGTTAAGCAACTGCGGGCTCAAGTCGTCCAACGTTATGCCTTCCATAATCTAATTGGCAAGAGCCAGGGCATGCAGGAGATTTATTCAAAAATCGAGCAGGTTGCCGACAGCCGGACCACCGTGCTCATTACAGGAGAGAGTGGCACGGGAAAGGAGTTGGTTGCGAGAGCCTTACATTACAACAGTTCCCGGCGAGAACGCCCCTTCATTGCGCTGAACTGCGCCGCTTTACCCGAAACCCTCATTGAAAGCGAACTGTTCGGTCACGAAAAGGGGTCGTTCACGGATGCCACAGCTCGACGCGTCGGACAGTTCGAATTGGCAAATACCGGAACGTTGTTCCTGGACGAGATCGGCGATTTAAGCCAGATCACCCAGGCTAAGCTCCTGCGTGTCATTCAAGAGCGGGAATTTACGAGAATCGGCGGGGTTCAACCGATCAAAGTCGATGTCCGCATTGTGGCGGCGACCAACAAGAATCTTGATGAACTCGTTCGAAAAGGGCTATTTCGAGAAGACCTCTACTACCGCGTCAACGTCATTGCGCTCTTTCTGCCTCCGCTTCGTGAACGCGGTGAGGATATTCCTCTCCTGGCCAAGCATTTTCTGGAGAAACGGCTTGAAGAAGAACGGCGCCCCCGGATCGAATTCGGGAAAGACGCACTGGAACTCCTGACTCGTTATTCTTGGCCGGGCAATGTGCGGGAGCTGGAAAACTTTGTCGAACAAGCGTTCATCTGGTCTCAACATGCCGCGCA
>CAZPNQ010000160.1:0-7380 GCA_964587955.1 uncultured Nitrospira sp. | reverse complement strand
GGCTAATCCCCCTATCGCAGCCGATTCGGTGTAGCCTTCGACGCCGACGAGCTGTCCGGCAAAGAACAGCGTGCCGCGAGCTTTGAATTGTAGGGTACTCAAAAGCAATTGAGGGGAATTGATGAACGTGTTGCGATGGAGGCTCCCGTACCGCAGAAATTCGGCTTGTTCAAGCCCAGGGATCATTCGAAACACGCGCTTTTGCTCGGGATAGGTGAGTTTTGTCTGGAATCCCACCAGGTTGTAACACGTGCGATGAACATTTTCTGTTCGCAACTGGACCACGGCAGCCGGCTCGACTCCAGTCTGCGGATCTTTCAAGCCGACCGGCTTGAGAGGGCCGAACTGCATTGTCCGGCGGCCACGCTCTGCCAAGACTTCGATCGGCACGCAAGCCTCAAAATAGGGGGTCTTTTCAAACTCCTTAGGCTGGACTTTTTCCGCTGCCATCAAGGCATCGTAAAACGCATTGTACTGGGTTTCCGTCATGGGACAATTCAAATAATCATCTCCGCCTTTGTCATAGCGGGAGGCGCGGAAGACAACGTCCAGGTTGATCGAGTCTGCGTCCACGATGGGAGAGATGGCGTCGTAGAAATATAAGTGCTGCGATTGGGTCAAGGCGCGGATGGCTTGAGAGAGTTTATCGGAGGTCAACGGTCCCGTGGCTATAATGCACAAGCAATCGGAGGGAATGTCCGTGATCTCCTCATGTAAAATCCTGATGCGCGGATGTCCTTCCAGCGCTCTGGTGATGTGCAACGAAAATTGATCACGGTCCACGGCTAGCGCCGATCCAGCCGGCACTCTGGCTTGCTCGGCTGCGGCGATGACGAGTGAGTTCACGCGACGCATTTCTTCCTTCAGAATGCCCGGCGCATTCAGGGGATCGGCGGAGCCAAGCGAGTTCGAGCAGACGAGTTCGGCCAAGTTTCCGGTCTTGTGGGCCTTTGTCATCTCTTTCGGCCGCATCTCGTAGAGTGTGACCTTGGCCCCACGATTGGCCGCTTGCCAAGCGGCTTCCGATCCGGCCAGACCTCCGCCCACGATGACGATGTCATCTCTCATGATCAGTATTCCTTGCAGTGGAAGGCGCTCATTCTAGAAACCGTCTTTTAGTGAAGTCAAGGAGAGAGACATTGAAGCCTGCCGAAATCCCATGCTAGACTCTCGCTCGGTCGGGCGATTAGCTCAGTGGTAGAGCGCTTCCTTCACACGGAAGAGGCCACAGGTTCGATACCTGTATCGCCCACCATGCTTACCTTGACCCTACGCGGTTGCCAGGATCTGGATTTTCCCCAAAAAGTCGAAGCTTTGGACAGAACTCAGGATGTCGGCTACACTTCTAATGGTTTCGTGAGCGACCCCCAGTTTGGGGAACAGGGACCGAACCAAGCGAGGTATGACTATGAATGTGACACAGAATGTTATCGGCATCGTGATGCTGGCGATGGTCGCTGCAGGCTGCAGCACTGCCCACAAACAAATCGCAGGAGCCGATGATCGGGAATATACTCCTCCCACCAGTATTTACAACATTCTGGACAGCACTGCGCTGGTATACTCGGATCCAACCGCTGGTTCGGCCGTCAATGATCACCCGCTTCGCTGGCTTGGATTTATTGCACACCCGATCGGCCATGCTTTCGACTATGTGATCAATCGTCCGATCTATACGGTTGGCAGCGGCTCCCCTTATCTCCACGGATACACCGCTGAAGATAGTATGTTGGACGCCCAACGCCGTTAGTAGCACCCGGCCATATTATCGAGGATGAGGTCCACGCTTCCTGAAAGCGTGGGCCTTTGTATTTCCTCTTCGCGATACCCTCCACAAATCGTGTATTGTTGGCAGTATGCAAGACCGTGATTGCTGGACGGATGGTTCCCGGTACAAGTCTTTGGCTGGCTTCGTTGCGGTTGTGAGCCTAATGATCGGGTGTAGCGGTTCACCAGCCCCGATCAAGCCGCCGCTTCCTCCATCCCAAAGCGATCTTGTTCTGCTTGCCTCAACGGCACTCTGCGAGCGCAAGCTTGAATTTTTAAAGAAACATCCTGCCACGGCTCACACCTCAAAGAAATGGGGAAGCGGCCTCGAACTCACGATTCCGTCGGTGTCCAGTGCTTCGCTTGGAGAGGAATCCTATTTCTTCGACGAAGATGGTGTGCTGGTCGGAGCGCTGTTCACATTTTCCAAAGGTCTGGACCTCAAACCCTATCCGGTGCTTCGGCGCACGCTCTCACAGTTGAAGCCGTCGGTGGAGTTCTACTTGAATGTGGCCCAATTGGAGACACGAACGAACATGGAGAGCAGCGCGCTCCTGGAAACCGGTGACGAAAAAAGCACGACGCAGTATCTCGTCACCGGTCTCGGAGAACATCCGACCCTGCTCCAGGCCTCATTCACCATTGACCCTTATGTGAGACTGTTTTCTCCATACCGTCGCGAGTTTCTTGATCGACTTCGCAATCCGACAGGAGGCCACGGAGGACAAAAAATAGAGAGTCAGGGAACCGAGGATAAAGAACCGTTCTCGTCTTTGCAGCAATTTGCTCGTGGCCAAGCGGCGCAGCTCGCATACTGCGGCGACAAAAACTATGATATCGCCGCCGACGCGTACGAAAAGGCGATTGTCAGTGGATTCACGAATAAGGTATGGCTTGCCGAAGCTCGCCACAAACTGGGAGTCACGTGGCACGTAAAGGGGCAATTCGAAAAAGCGAAAGCAGAGTTGCTGCAGTCACTTGCTCTCAGGCCTAACATCCCGGAGGTTCTAAACAATCTCGGCACCGTCTATGTAAAATTGGGGGATAAAACGGCTGGGCTGAGCTTGTTTGAAAAGGCGGTGACCCTGCGTCCGAACTATGCCTTGGCCCGATTCAATCTGGGCGAAGTATTGGAGACGACGAATCCGAAGCGTGCCCTTTCGGAATATGAAACCTATCTGGCCATTGTAGAGGGGATTCCTGAAGAAGCGGACCGTATTGCGCACGTCAAGGAACGTATCGAGGCCTTGAAACGGTAATTTCCATTCAGTCACCTAGTATTATCAACCTCATTGAAATCCAGTAATGTATGGACTTTTGACCTCCCTCAGATAGGGTATTACGAGTCTTGCTTATGGCTGAGGAGGAACATGATGCGCCAGATATTACTATGCGGCCTTGTCGGGGTCTGTTTTTGGATTTCAACTACACCGGCCGCTGCCGAACGGAATTGGGAATTTTCTATTGGCGGATACGGCGGATGGGCGTTTCATGGCGACACCACCTTCCAATTCAATCAAGGAACCAACCTTTCCACGGGACTGGTAGAACCGGTCGATGCCAAAGCAACTAATCTTCGTTTTGAAGATGCCGGAACATTCGGTGCCAAACTCACCGCATGGCATCTACCGAGAAAATACAGCTGGCAGCCGCAAATCGGATTCGAAATCGATTGGACTCGGTTTACTGCGGATGTGCCGGATGGTCAGGTTCTCCCTGCATTTGGGACATTCAAACCACTGGTACACCGATCGGATTCGTAATATTAGGTGTGGGGCGGGAATTCGGGAATTCTCGGTCGACAATATGACCTTCAACCTACTGTTCCGGTATCCGATTTGGGCCACTCCGGATATGCCTCAGGGCCGATGGTATCCCTATGTCGGTCTTGGAGGAGGAGCCCAACGGGCCCGCCTATCCCTACAGGGCTATGAAGAGACTAGCACTTCCCCTTCCATTCAGGCATTGGGAGGCGTCAAGTTTTTCGTGATCAAATACCTGGCGCTCTTTGGCGAGGCAAAGTGGACGCAGGGCTGGCACACATTTAAATATGAAACGGACTCCTATTGGGAACGGTATAGCATTTCAACCATCTATCTGGTCGGAGGAGTGGCGCTTCATTTCTGATGATGGGTAAAGCGAAGCTCAACCTCGAGCTTGCTCTTCCTGTTCTTGAAGGGTCTTGCACTCGATGCAGAGAGTGGTCACTGGGCGGGCCTTCAGGCGCTTGTATGGAATGTCCCCGCCACAGCGCTCGCACGTTCCGTATGTGGCAGTGTCCATCCGCTCTAGGGCTTCGTCGATCTTTTTGAGCAGCTTCCGTTCGCGCTCCCGAATTCGCATGGAAAAATTCTGGTCAACTTCCGCGGATGCCTGGTCGCTGACGTCGGGAAATGCCGCGAGATCGCCTCGATGTGTCAGGACTTCACCGACATCGTTTAGGATGGCTGCGCGTTGGCGTTCGAGGTCACGTCGGATGTCGGGATATTTGGATTTCCGGACCCTTGTTTTCGACTTGCTCACCGAACGCTTAGCGCTCGCCGAGCCCTGTGATTTTGTCGAAGAAGTGCGTGTACTGGAACGGCGTTTCTTCATGGCTGAAGTTCTGAGAGTAAAGCAAACAGCGCACTATACCAATCTGTACGAGAGAGGGTCAACGAGGGTTGAAACTTCTCGCATGGACTATAAATCACGCCGACCCTCGATTGATTTTAGCAACGTCACTTCGTCCGCATACTCAATATCCATGCCCACTGGAATCCCATACGCAATTCGGGAAACGCGTACGCCGAAAGGTTTGAGCAACCGGGTCAAATAGATCGCTGTGGCTTCTCCTTCAATCGTGGGATTCGTGGCGAGAATGATTTCTTCAACCCCGCCGAGTTTCACGCGCTCAACGAGTTCCTCGGCTTTGATATCCCCCGGACCTATACCATCGAGTGGGGAGAGCGCTCCCAACAGGACGTGATAGAGTCCGCGATAGGCGCCTGCCCGTTCGACGGCATACAGTGTACTGGGTTCTTCCACCACGAAGATCTTGGTCCGATCGCGTTTCGGGTCGAGACAAAACTCGCACAAGTCCGCTTCGGCGATATTGCGACATTGTCTGCAAAACGCTAAGCCGTCCTTCACCGCACGAATGGCTTCCGCCAGCCGCAAGGCATCCTCTCGTTCGGCCTTCATGAGATGAAAGGCCAACCGCTGGGCGCTTTTGTGACCGACTCCGGGAAGACGGACCAGTTCCTTAATCAATCTCGCCAACAAGCCCTGTTGATCGACGGCCATCGTTAAAACAGACCCGGGATTTTCATCCCGCCGGTCAACGCTTTCATTTCACCCTCCATCAATTCCTTAGCTTTACGGAGCGCTTCGTTCGTCGCGGCCACCACCAGATCCTGAAGCATATCCACATCGCCGCTCTTGACCACCTCGGGATCGATCACCACGCTGATGATCTGCATCGCCCCGTTCGCCGTGACGGTGACAATCCCGCCGCCGGCTGTCCCACTGGCAGTTTTGGACGCCGCTTGCTCCTGAATCTTTGCCATTTGTTCCTGCATAGCCTGAGCTTGCTTGAGGATGTTGTTCATGTTGCCGAAAGGATTTTTCATTCGTTTGCCTCCTGCTGGGTTATAGTGCGAACCTCGGCCAATTCGACATCGAACATCTCGAGGGCCTGCTTCACCGTCGGATTCGCTTTCGCACGTTCGAACAACACCAGCCGTTGTTCTTGTTCCTTGGCTGCTCGTACTTGGGCCATGGTCGGCCCAGGTGGATGAGTTTCCGTCATTTCGATGATGCGCACACGTATGGGATGTCCCAACTGACGTTCGCACAACTTTGATAACACCAGAAGATTCTCTTCCTTCTCTATCCGAGCTCGTGCCACGGTTGCCTGCTTGGCAAATCCGATGGTAACCAAGCCATCCTCGATCCCAACAAACCTGCCGGCCTCGAGAAATGGCGCGACATTGGGAAATGAAGCTGCAATCTCTTCTTGGACTAGTTCCCACTGCAATGTTGGGGATGGACCGATGGGAATGGAAGGTACGATGGCCGGGTTGGCTTTCGCCGCATCGGCGGGTGGATTGTGAGATGATCCAGGTGAGATCGATGGCCCTTTGTCCGTGTTTTCCCCGGATGCATGGGCAGGTTTGGAGACGAGCTTTGATGCAGCGGGTACACCCTGGGGCAAAGCTGGGGAGATGGGTGTTGGCGGCTCATTCCTGGGCGCGTTAGATCCAACTGAAGGTTTTTGATCGGAAGATGACGCTGCCTGAAGCGGGCGGGCATCTGTGCCGTTTCGTTGTCGCAATAGCCGTGTGGCTCGAATAGCCGCGGTCTCCATCACAAAACGGGGGTGGCTGCTGAATCGTAACGAGTCTTCCGCTTGGATAAAGATTGCCAGCAGTTCCTGGAGCTGTTCCGGGGTCAGTGCCTTGGCATTCGTCAACAGCTGGTTCAAATCGTCATCCGAGGTCTCAATCAAGCTACGCAGTTCGGCCGCACCGGAAACGACTGCGGCCACGAGCAGATTACGGATGTATTCCACTACTTCCGCGCAAAACGCCCGTAAGTCATGTCCGCGGTCCAGCAGATTGGCCAGGCTGGCAAGCGCGGCAGGACTATCTTGAGTCATAATAGCTCGAATGAGTGCTTGCACCAGTTCTTGAGGCACTGCTCCCAGCAGCAGTTCGAGATCGCCATAGCTGATGGCCTTGCCGCCATAGGCCATGGCCTGATCGAGCAAACTCAAGGCATCACGCATGCTTCCTTCACTGGCGCGAGCCAGGGCTACGAAGCTCCGTTCCTCAAGCGTCAACTGATCTTGCGCTGCTACGTGCCGAAGTCGTTCGATGATTTCGGTCCTGGCAATCCGACGAAAGTTGTAATGCTGACATCGCGAAAGAATCGTCGCGGGAATTTTGTGAATCTCCGTTGTCGCGAAGATGAAAACCACATGCGTGGGTGGTTCTTCGAGGGTCTTCAACAGGGCATTGAACGCCGAGTTTGAGAGCATGTGAACTTCATCGATAATGTAGACTCGAAACTGACCGCGAAACGGCGTGAACTTCACGTTCTCCCGGATCTCTCGCACATCATCTACGCTGGTATTGGACGCACCATCGATCTCAATGACATCAACCGAGTTCCCCTGTGCGATTTCGCGGCAATTCTCGCAGATGTCGCAGGGATGACTTGTCGGTCCCCGTTCACAGTTGAGTGCCTTCGCGAGAATCCTCGCGACGGTTGTTTTCCCCACGCCTCGCGTGCCGGAAAATAGATACGCATGCGCAATCCGTTTCGTCGAGACGGCGTTCATTAACGTTTGGACGACATGGGGCTGACCAATCACATCGTCAAACGTAGCGGGTCGGTATTTACGCGCTGAGACTTGGTAATCCATGCTGCTGCGCCGTTCGTTAGCGTAAAGCGTATCTCGTCAGTAATTCTGACCCTTCACGAAGACGGTTCACGAGATACGTCATCAAAGAGTGGGGCCAGGTGATCCTGCGGCACACAGAACTGACTGCTTACCGTTGCTTCCTTCCGGACCTGGCGGGGTTCACAGGGTTCTATTGCACAGGGCCCGGCCCCTATTCTTGATCTAGA
>CAZPNQ010000159.1:0-7439 GCA_964587955.1 uncultured Nitrospira sp. | reverse complement strand
TTTCAGCATCCTGCTAGTGGGTCACGGAAGGATCTCGGAGGTAGTGGACCGGCTCCATCGTCTCGGCCGACCAGACGAGGATTTTCCGATCGAGAGTGGCGACGATCATAAATTTACCGTCGCTCGTCCAATGAAGATGATACGGAGTTTTGACATGAAACGTCTTTCGTTTTGCTTGTGCCGAAAGGTCCCAGACGGAAATATGTTCTCCGACTCGGGTGGCAGCCCATCGATGTAATGGGTCGACGGCGATTGTTGTTCCTAACGACACCGCCGGCCCATGATCGATTTCCGTATCCCGCTGAGTAAACGTATCCAATTTTGCCAACACTTTGTTGTTCTCGGTGTCCCAGACGGCGAGAGTAAAGGCGGTCGGAACACCGGCGCGAGTGGTCGTCCAGACAAAGGGCCGTTTCCAGCCGAGACCGGACCAGGTCTCTGGAAGCCCAGCCGGTTTCTCCACCTCGCGCCAGGTTGTGATGTCCCAGACGACAGAACCCCGCTGCGAGGTCGTCAATAAGAACGTACTTCCATCCACAAAACTCAAGCTATCGACGATTTCTCCTTGTACAGCGCGCTTTTTTATACAGTTCTTCTCCTCGCAAGCCGCAGGAAAGTTGGTATGCACAAGCTCTTTTATGACCGTTTGCGTGACCAGGTCGAGGACGGAAACTTTCGGTCGGCCCCCTGCGACGACGAGAAACCGGTTGCCGGGAAGGAATTGCAGCGCATTGATCTGCCCTTGCCTGCTTGAAGAGGGTGAAAACTCACGCCAGGTCTGGGTTTCCCACAAGCGGATATCGCCCTGCGTTGTGCCCGCCGCCAGGATTGCCCCGTCGGCGCTGAAGGCTAGCGCATTGGCCGGCGCAGGCAATACCAGTTGACGAAGAAGCGTTCCCTGCCCGGGGTCCCATATCTTTAGCAGCCCATCATCGCCGCTCGTGACGAGCACATTCGCATTGGGGGATACCGTCACTGCGCGCAAGGCCAAGGCATGGACAAAAGCCGGCACAGCGGTTGGGACAGGAGGGGTCATCGTAACTGGTGCCGGTGGAGTCGTTCGTTTCACCAACACTTTGATCTGCGGTTGGCCGGGGTCAAGCACCAATTCCGGGGACCGAGATGGAACATCCCAGACCGATATCTTCCCATCCACGTCAGGGTTGAGACCACCCTGCATTCCAACCACGATCCGCGAGCCGGTGGGTGACCATTTCAGGAGTGAAACGTGGACCATCACATTGCGGCAATCCTCTCCGCACAGGTCCGCTAACATTGCACCGGTTTGTAGATCCCAGATCTGTAACGTGCGGAGATGGTCCGGTTGCCCAACCAAATGATCCGCATCGGCGGCAACGTCGACAACCCGGAGGTGCATCGGGGAACGCATCCCGCGCCCTGGAACCGCATAGGTGAACTCAGTCAAAGCTACCAGCTCGCCGGTATCAGTACTGAAAAGTGCATAGCTCCATTCTCCATTGGCTGCCACCAATCGATGACCGTCTCGCGAGAAGACCTTGGGACTGAGAGGACCCTGTGCCTCTCCCTCACTCGCCAACGTGATGCGCGTGGCTATGGATGCCTCCACCGGATCGATCAGGAGGATCGTCGTCTTGCCCACACTCGCCGCCAAGCGGGAACTGTCGGGTGCAAAGAGCAGATCACGCGGCTTTCCTGCTTCGATGGTGAGATCGCGAATGGCTGTCCCGGTGAGATCGTGCAGATGAATGGTGTGCCCCTGCGCAATGGCCAGCCGCTTCGTATCGGGAGAGGCCGCCATCGACGAAATTTCCCTCTTCTGATCCAGCGCGATATGTTTGAGCGGTATCAACTTTTTCCCAAGCTGCCAAACCGACACGGCCTCCTTCTCGTGACGGAGGATCATCCGGTCGGTCTCCTTCGAATAGGCGAGCAGACTGTAGGGCTCCTGCGATTCCGATGGAATGGTGGCGACTGCGACTCCGTTTTTCCAATCGTAGATGGTGACGCTGTGCTCGACACACAGCACCCACCCCTCTTGTTTGAGCAATGCGATCTGCTGACAGTGCAGGCCTGGCACCTTCGCCACACGCGTTTTCGTCTGAAGATCCCACACAACCAACTCCTCCATCTGGATCAGTAGGAGCCGCCCATCTTCGGAGAATGCAGTGGGAGTTGTGGAGAGGTAACCCTCGGCATCCTTAATAGTGGATGTGGCAAAAAAGGGAACCGCCACGAGTAGGGCCAATAAAGTCCTCTTATACTGTTTCCAACGATTCATCGTCGTTGCTTCTTCAATATGAATAACGAGAGCGAGATACGCCCGTCGGCCGCCCCTTTGCCTTAGGATGAGGGCGCAATAGAGAGACGTCTTCAGAATTTGGCGCATCTTCCGATCCACTCAGCATCGGCGGCAAAACATCGACGAAGTGATCAAATCCTTTTTCGTCCTTCCACCGCAGAACTGGTGCCTTGGCGTTCATCTGGTTGCCGTCGAAGATTTGCCACGAACTCGTCCGCGTTGCCTGGCTCGGACTCAAACCTTCCAGGGCCTGTTGAGTGGGAACCTCTGCTCTTCCGAGAGATGGGGCTATGAGACCGGGTACGGGATGAATCTCAGCTTGAGGTCGCCCGGGCAAGGTCGGCCGACCTGCGGCCATCTTCGGCGATGCGGATCGAGGAACAGGCGTGACAGTCGCAGGGGACTTCTTTTTGGTTACGGGTAGCGTATCGGTTATGTGGAGGGTGCCATGGTCATCGGTCCATTTATACAGCTCCGCGGAACCGACCACCGGCCAGAATATGAGACCACTCACGAGGCCCAGCATGAACACTTTCATAGGTTGGGGTATCCTCAATACCCAAGTGACGCTGCATTGCTCAAAGTATAGCAGGGAGCCATGACCGAGCATGGTTAACCCGCGATGGGAGGGAGAAATGAAGTTCCGTGGTTTGGGTGGAAGTCGATCGGACGTTAGGGTGGGAGGAGCACGCACCTAACCGAGGACGATTAGGTACGGCGGAGATCTTGGGAGGAGTTTAGGCTTCCCAGTACAAGCTGGTCCTGCACACCCTCCTCACGCTCAATCCCCTTGTGAACCATATTCCCTCGGGGCGTTAACTCCTCCCACATAGGTACGATAGGCTTCACATTGCAGTGAGTCAAGAGGTACGGGGAATTTGTCTCGTTGACATCCTCGTCTGGCGATTGCTTGAAACGGATGGTATGTTGCTGGCGGGTTTGTCGAAGTGTCAGGTCCACTTTTCACTCACGATGGACAGAGATAGACAATGAGTGGAACATTGACAAGTCAGGATGTACAAGACGCGTGGACGGCACTCGTGGGAGATGTTCGTACAGCCGTGCTGCTTACGATGCGAAATGGACGGCCGTTCGGATCACACGTTCCCTATGTGTTCGGATCAAACTGGACAAGAGCCTATCTGCACATCAGCCGACTGGCGCTCCATACGCAGCATCTGCTGGCTCATCCACATGTTTCGCTCTTCATCGCCGAACCGGACGGGCCTGATAAAAATCCTCTGGCGTTGAGACGCATGAACCTCCAAGGTGAAGCAGTGCCGTTGTCGTCGGAGACCTCAACCTATGCAACGATCAAAGAGCAGTACTTGACGCGGTTTCCCCAAGCGGCGCCGATGTTCGGATTCGGTGACTTCGCTCTCTGGGAATTGCGACTTGAGGATGCGCATCTCGTGCTCGGTTTCGGTCAAGCTTTTGTCTCCACCGCCGCTACTCCAACCAGATGGGTGCATCAAAAAGTGGAACGCCCTGCAGCGAGGAAGGACTGATCGTCGGAAAGGCAGCATTTCCAAATATACGAGCCCGGCTGGGGGTACAATTGAAGAGGGCTCGTACAGTCGACACAAGGAATCATTGCTCGAAAAGACTTCATGGCAATGACGCTGAAATCACTCGGCCATCGAGATGCTTATCGGCGGTACCGTAAAGACTTCGTTCAGATCACTGAAGGAGCCGCCGGGGCTAGGTCCGCCGCTGATGACGTGAATGCGCCCTTGCACCACCGCCGACCCGAGACCATGGCGCGCCGTCGGCATCGGTGCCATGGCCTGCCATCTGTCGCGCACCGGATCGTACGCTTCGTTCTCACGGAAGGTTCCTTCTGCCCCTTCACCACCCAACACATAAATTTTCCCGTCAACTACGGCAGCTGTGATTCCGCTGCGCGCAGTTGGAAGATCTGAGACCCGCGTCCATCGATCAGTAGCGGGATCGTACATTTCCATTACGGCGAGATTGCGAGAATAGTCGCCATCGATACGCCCACCGATCGCATAAATCTTTCCGAAGACGGTCGCCGTTGCGAGGTGATCACGCGGCGTCGGCAGAGTGGTTGCCGACGTCCAGACGTTCCGAGCGGGATCGTAGATCTCGACCTGTGCGTTGTTAACCTTCCGATCATAACCACCGATGGCATAAAGTTTTCCGTCGTGTTCCGTCACAGACAAGGCGCCGCGCGCAGTCGGCATCGGAGCGCGCTCGGTCCAGGCGTCCGTGGTTGGATCATATGCGTACACCGTCGCTACAGGATTCCAGACGCTGAACCCCGATCGACTGTAGCCGCCGATGACATACAAGCGTCCACCCACTACACCGATTCCCACATGGTGCAGGCCTACGGGCATAGGGGCTTTGGGTGTCCATCGATCGATCACCGGATCATACAGCTCAACTGACGGCGTAATCGCGAAATTCAGAAAATTTCCCAAGCTGGGCTTCTCAAATCCTCCGACCACATAAATTTTCCCGTCCACCATCGCCGCAGCCACCTCCGTCCGCTTCGTCGGCATCGGAGCCGCAGTGCGCCAAGTCCCTTGATCCGATTCCGACTGTGCCGATTCACTGAATAGCGGCAGCCCGATCAGGACGAGCGCGATTAGGACCGGCATCACATATCGTGCGACGAGCTGGACGCACCAGTCTGACAGTCTCATGAGATGCAACATATCTCCATTGTATACTTATTCGAGGTCTGGCGGCAGAGTCAGCCGATGGCGCTGCCGAACTTCCCCATTGACAAGGATTGAAAAATCCGCAATCGTCTTTCGACTATCATGGACATTCAAATTATCCGTCACGCTATCATGAGGCAAGCACTGCAGCAGATGGCCTTGCAACAGTTCGGCGATATGGTGAAAGCAGTCGTCGATGTGGAATTAGGCATCATGGCCATCGGCGGCGAACTGCATTCCGACGAAGAGGCAGCGCTGTTGGATCAAGGTTCTCAACATAAGCACCTGTGGGGAATCAACCTCTACCCTGATCAGCCACATCCGATGTGGATCGAATATGATTCGATGATTAACGTCCGCCCCTCGCAAGGAAATCGATCCAGATCGGTTGAGCGTGCCGACATCCGAGAGACGATCACCGCGATCATTCGTCGATTGGTAGAGGAACCGTCGACATGAGCTACCAACATCGCGATCTAGCTTCGGGGCGGTGGCAAACCCTCCCCCTCATAGAGCAGCTGGCGAATGTGGGTAGTGACGTGGGGCGAGCTGCACGGTGGCATGGGAAAGATTCTGTCCGTTGCGAACAAGCGTTTTTGCGGGCCCTGGAACTACTGGACTTGACGATTTCCGATCCACGTTGGAGGGGGCGACGGAAAGAACTCGTCCGGACGCGTGAACTTCTGTGCGATGCCATGTCAGGCGGAACAACCTATGGCAGCGACCTCACCGCCTTGGATCGCTACTTCCTTCCCTACGCCGTCGCGGCACGAACGGGCCGATGAACGACCACGCGTGATCCCAATACCTAATCCGTGTCGGAAAGCTTCACACTAAAAAGGAAACGGTCAATCAGGCATGGACCGAGTTCGTGGAGCGTCGGCGGCAGCGGACATTCTAAAGGCCCTCGGTGCTATTGAGTTTTCGCAGGGGGTGGGATTACAAGAAGGACCGACGCGACCGTGAACCTCGTCCTTGACACCTCGATGGTCGCTGGTCTTATGACGCCATCGGACTCCTCACGCCCATGGGGAGCTTAAATCAGGCAGGTAATAGAAGTCCTACTCGCCCTTGTTTCGGCAGAGCAAACCGACAGAGCTGCCCAGCGTGAGGCCACCGAAAAAAGCTAGGCCCAGAATAATGCCGAATAACGATGGGGTGTGTCGGGCTTGCCGACGAACATGCCGGCCCGCCTGCGCGCCTACGGTCGCTTCGCCGCCAACCCATGTGCGCGCATCATCCGCCTGTGTCTCCGTATCATTGTTGACGAGTCTCATGTGTCTCTCCCTTCATCCGGCACCATACATTCGTCGATGAGCTGTTTCAATTCATCCAGTTCCCGTTGCGGCACATCGAGAAATCGAATACCAAACGTCCGATCGACGGTCCATTGTACCCGAGCTTGCTCGATCAGAATCGCAGTATCGTCTCCTGGGACAATCAGCTTGACGGCAATCAACTTTCCCGGTTGAGCCTCAAGAGAGCTTTCGATCCGGGCACCTTCCAGCGATAGATCGATGGCCTCCCCTTGCACGTCATGCGAGTTTGCCCGAAGCCAGCTCTTAACGTGAGCCGGAACTCGACGGTGCCGACGTCGCTCCATACCGAGCTAGAATACCTTTTTCATCGGAGAAAAGCACGTGGCCTCTTCCCAAGTTACTGATTGTTCAAGCGTTCTCTTGCAAGTCATAGAACCTTTCGATAAGGTACGGCACGATGGATCGAGTTCGTCCGCGTCAGATCCTCTTTGCCTGCGCGAGCGGACTGCTCTTGCCTTTTTGCTTCCCGAGGTTCGATCTGGGATTGCTGGCCTGGATCGTCCTGATTCCCCTCCATCTCGCGCTTGATCAATGCTCCAGACAGCGGGCCTTTTGGATCGGCTGGTTGAGCGGAATCATCGGATTCACCGGGATCATGGCCTGGGTCGTCACCGCCATGACGACGTATGGGAAAGTCCCTGAACCCGTGAGTTACGCCATCTTATTGCTGCTGACCACCTATCTCGGGCTCTATGTCGGAGTGTATAGCCTTGCCGTCGTCTGGTTGCGGGAGTTCATCCCACGGTATGGGATTTTCTTCGCGCCCTGCTTCTGGGTTGCGCTTGAGTTGTTCCGAACCAACCTCCTTTCCGGCCTTCCATGGTGTCTCCTCGGCTATTCGCAATATCGCGAACTAGACCTGATTCAGGTGGCAGACCACACGGGTGTGTACGGCATTTCCTTCCTCATCGTCCTGGTGAACGTAGCCTTCGCCGAGCTGTTCTTGTGGATCATGCCGTTTTTCCGAGGATTTCATCCGGTCAAGCTTCCTTGGGAGCTCCTGACGACCGCGGCAGTCTGTATGCTCCTGTCGTGGTTCTACAGTTCGGCGGTCCTGAGCGATAGAGATCTGAAAAATCCGAAAACCTCCATTACGGTCGGCGTCGTTCAACCGAATATCGATCAAGCCGTGAAATGGGATGCGTCATT
>CAZPNQ010000158.1:0-7457 GCA_964587955.1 uncultured Nitrospira sp. | reverse complement strand
CAGTCGCTCGGCGGCGTCCCCCCTTCCAATATCCGGTTGTTCCAAAACCAGAAGGCGCTCCGTGCCGATATCAACGAAGCATTGTTCGGCTGGCTCCCACAGCATGCGGACAGAAATGCCGTCGTGGTCGTCTATTTTTCAGGACAGGCGATGGTGACACCAATTGGTGACATCTTGCTGGCCCCCTACGATGGGAGTGCAACGGACTCTGCTCGACTCTACCCACTCACTGATCTTGAATCAGCTTTGGCCAGGCTCAACGCCAAACAAGTCATCTTCTTGTTCGACGGCATGGTGTCCAGACTGCGCGGCAACGCCAGGGGGAAAACCGCTTCACCCCGCTGGGACCTCGGCGGAGGAAATGCACTCGCGTTGATCGGAGGTGATGGTTTTACACGGGGGCTGGAAGACGACCAACACCGCCACGGCCTTTTCACCTACTACCTCTTAAAGGGTCTACACGGAGAAGCGGATACCAATCGAAATAGAATGATCACAGTTGGAGAACTCGTAAGCTACGTGCGCCAAAAGGTGGCCTGGGCGGCGAAGTCTCAGTTCAACCAGGAGCAACGTCCCGTGCTGATTCCGCCACTCAAACTAGACGATCCAGCTTCCTCGTTCGTCCTGACCGCACTTCCTTCACTCAGCTCTTCAGAAGCGCCATAAACTTCTTTAATAAGGCAGTATGCAGGCCCCCAAGGTCATGTTCGTAGGAGCTGGTGTCTATCCTAATGAGTGACTCCTTGACAAAAACGGACAAGACACAGATATTGCGAATATTTTCTAATAGTTGAGCGGCTATCACCTTTTCGTCTCGTCTTGCCGCCGACTACCGCAGGCGTCGCTTGCGGTTCTCTCTGGGCCGGCACGTCGGCGACCCTATGAGCAAGCGTTAGGTGCCAACCAGGTGGTTGTAGCTATGAAATTAACAAAACTATCTGTCACAAACTACCGGGCGCTCAGGGATGTGACAATTCCCATTTCGCGCTTCGGCTGTCTCATCGGAGAGAACAATTCAGGCAAGTCTTCCTTCTTGCAGGCGTTGTCCTTGTTCTTCTCCGGAACCAAGTTGGCTGCTAACCACTTTTTCGACGAGTCTAAACCTATCCGTATTGCCGTCACCTTCGACGACGTTGGTGACACCGACCTGGCGCGATTGGCTGAAGAACACCGGGCGCGAGTGGCTCGGATCGTTAGGAATGGTCGTCTCGTTCTGGTCCGATGCTACAGTACTGACGGCAAGAGCTCATTACTTTACAACACGCTTACACCGAATGATGAACGATTCTCCGCAAGCTCTGTTGCCTCAATAGTAAGAAATCAGCGATCAGGTCCGACATTCGTCGCCAAGGTGGTGCAGACGTTCCCGGAATTGAGTGGTGTCGTTGATCCGACCATGAATCAGGAAGCCATCAAGCAAAAGATCCAGGAGTTCGCCGACACATTACCAGACGATCAAAAGACCGCCGCTGATCAACCACTGCCAACGGGCATCGACAAGAGCATAGAACCGATGTTACCCAACCCGATCTATATTCCAGCGGTAAAAGACCTTGCTGACGATATTAAGACAACTGAGAGCACCCCGTTCGGCAAAATCCTGGCAATCCTTCTGCAAGCTGTCGAGTCCAAGTTGCCGGACACACAGCGGCTTTTCGAAGAACTGAACGCCAAGCTCAATCGCGTCCAGCAACCCGACGGAACGGTCGTGGATGGGCGACTCGATGAGGTAAAACTGATTGAGTCCACCGTCGAGAAGTACGTCCGCGCAAGTTTTGCAGACGTAGCACTCCGTATTACGATCCCGCCACCGGAATTGAAGACCGTCTTCTCTTCTGCCCGTATCTATGCCAATGATGGTGTTGATGGTCTGATCGATTCCAAGGGCGACGGATTACGTCGGGCAATTGTCTTCGCCATTCTGCGGTCTTATGTGGAACTCAAGACGGTGCTCGCACCTATTTCGACGCTGGGAGAAGAAACCGCCCATTCTGCCGAACCAGCTCACCCGCAAGTCGCACTCGCACCCGCATCCTATCTACTGTTGTTTGAGGAACCTGAGCTATTTCTTCACCCCAAAGCCCAGTACATCCTCTTCAATGCCCTGCGGGTGTTTGCCAAAGACCACCACGTTCTCGTTACAACTCACTCCCCAATGTTCTTCGGCCCGGGGGCGACAGAGACGTTCGTGAAGCTGCGCAAGGTATCGGATGCCGCGGTGGCGAGACCATTCACGCAAGTCCAACCGGTGGACTTGTGCAACATAACTGCTAGAGACCAGTTTCAGATCATATGCTTCGAGAACAACAACGCCGCCTTCTTCGCAGACACCATCGTCCTGGTTGAAGGAGACAGCGATTTCCTCGTGATGCCACACATTGCCAGAACCCTCGACCCTTCGTGGGATATGGCGAAGGTGCCGACAGTATTCACTCGAATCACGGGCAAGGGCAATATCAGGCGGTATCGAGAGTTCTTTGCTAAGTTCGGTGTGCGAGTTCCAGTCATCTCGGATCTCGACCTGCTAATCAACGGTTTCGAGCACATCGCCCCCGATGAGACCCTCAGGATCGCCAGAGACAAATTGTTAGAAAAGGTCGATGAATTGATCACTCCCGATACGAACGGACCATCCGCGAAGGACGCAAAAGAGGCCTACGACTCCGGTGAGCTGCGCGGCTTGTGGCGGAGAGTCAAGGAGGCTCAGGCAAAGCTCAAGGAAGGAACATGCTCTCGGGTAGAGCATGATGCGGCAGTGGAGGCATTCTTCGCTTGGCAACGGAAATCAGACCGACTAGCTGTCCTTAAGACCAACGCTGATCTCCAGATGCTCAGATTGAAGCACCGCCTGTTGAGAATGTTGCGCGCGGTTGATGTGTACGTGCTGGAGCGAGGAGCGATTGAGCAGTATTACCCCGACACCATCACAGGAGCGGATAAGCCATCGCGTGCCCAGAGTTTCTGCTCTAATGTCACCACACGTGACGCGATCCTTGCATGTTGCGGCGAGCAAACGGTGGAGCATGATGGTAGACAGGTAAGCATCAACGAATTCGATCTCATTTTCAAAGGGATCTTCGTGGGCCCTGAAGTTGGCGCATTTGGGATTGGATCCTGAATCGTGCATGCCGCAGGAATACCGTTTCAGACGTAAATGTTCCATGACCAAAGCTTCAGATGCTGCCAAAATAATTATGCGCTTAAAGTAATGTGAGGGTAAGAAAATTTTGCACGGGATCGAAGAACTCCAAGCCACTTTTTTCATCTTTTCAGAAAATCAGAAGCAGCTCCTGACTGCAATCAGTGCATTCGAGCATCCACCAAATTTTACAACGATATGGCGGGTAGAGAATCGCCCAGCATTGAGACGGCTTCACGAGGAAATTGCCCGTCTACTTCACAACTATCTTGCTTCAGCTGCAACTCTCATCGATCACACACGCATATTTGCAGATGATCTTTATCAGGGCAAACCCTTTTATGAGGAGTACAAGAAGAAAATAGATGATACGTTCAAGAGCTCTGAGCTTGCGGGGTTTATCAAGGGACCTCGCAATTGGATTCTCCACAAAGGACTTGCACCCACAATTACGAGGCTCTCAGGAAAAGAAACAACTACCTCCTCTCTACGCTCTGCGATTGTATTGAGTCATGAAAAGCTGAAAACCTGGGACAGGTGGGACTCGCGAGCCAAAGTCTATATTACCAATCTCAACTCCGATCCCCCGCTGCACACGATAGTGTCGTCTTACGGTAATCTCGTTGAGTCCTTCTATGACTGGCTGGAGAACAGAATCCAAGAAACTCATGCGTCAGCATTTCGGGAAATGGACGAACTACAAGATCAGCTTAGGACCATCCACAATCAGCAATCCTGAACGGTTTCAGCCACAATTCCCCTCGCTCATTGCTCATAGCCCCCCAACTAGACAACGCTCCATTAGGTTTTGGGAAGGAGATGATAGGCTTCACCCCTCCGCTGACCGATCTTGATTCGCATCCTCGCAAGCCCTCCTGCTATCTTCTCTTTCTCGACGGAGTGCACGGATGCTTCACTTCGACTGGGATAAACATTCCCTTGAAACAGCTGACGAAAAGATGCGGTCGTTCATTGCAGAGATCTATAGGAGTCAGCGCTACTTACAAACCGCCTCTGATACGGCACTCCTCTTTCGGCTAGATGGTCTTATCGCAAACATTGCCATGCTGGATTTCTACGGTGTGCCCAATCTCATATTGGACAACCAAAAGGGCACAATAAATTTAGTGGAACTCCTTGAAGAGTTCCGCCTCCGCGGAATACAGCCGGAAGCAAATATCAAGACATCGGTAGGTCGCTTTCTGGATGGTCGTAAAATTACAGATGTCGAAAAGGTTATTGCGACGTTAAAGCGGTTTGAAGGAACCCAATGTCTTTTCAAGTTCACTAAACAGTTTCATGTTGACTCCATACTGCGAGGCGAGATCCGTTTCATAACGGCTTCCTCATGTAACGCAGATGGATTGAATAGCGCGATAAGGGACGATGAGTCGACGATTGAGCACAACCTCCTTAACCTTAGAATGGTGACTGCAAGCGGAACTGCTATTCCTGTAAAGGGCAACAAAATTACGCGCCGCGCTCACAGCGACTACTATGTATCCTGTTTCTCGGTGTGCTGTGACCCAAAAATGTTCACCTTGTTTGAATACGATGCGTGTGTGGTCATCAAGAGCGTAGACAGGTTCGTTAAGGCAATAATTGATAGGTATCACTCTCTCTATCCAACATTTCACATTGAGTTCGGCCAAGTAGAATACATTGACCCGTTTAAACAACTTAAAACAACACGCCCCTTAGAATTTTGCAAGACAAGCGGCTTTGCATATCAAAAAGAATTCCGATTCGTCTCATTTTCTCGCCTTGAGCATGAATACCAAGATGTGCCTCAGGTCATTTCTATCGATCCAAGCCATCTCGATTGTGAAGTGATCAAAATTTAACGAAAGTAAACGACAATGAGAGTCATACCTCGCCTTCCGCCACCCCAAGCAAACACCACGCCATGATGCTTAAGTTTCTCCGTCTCAGCAGCATCCACACAGCTCACGTTGCATCTGACATTTTGACCGCCCTTCATTCGAAGCCGTCCTCGCTTCGCCACAAAAAAAAGAGGGGGGGAAGTTGCCTCCCCACCCTCTTTTGATTTGCGGCAGCCTCTGTAGGGGCGATAACTCACCCCTGCAGAAACTCAACGCCTATTGGCTACTGACCTGTAATTGAATACTGCCTGTATCCGTCATCGAAGGATTGATGGTAACCGTGTATGTCTCTGCTGAAGCCAGTGTGACAGGGTTGAGGTTAAAGCTCGATGCTGAACCCGTCATCCCCGCTAACAGGATGCCATTCGGGCTATAGAGATTTACAGTCACACTGCCAAGCTTATTGTTGGTGACCTTGATCGTAGCCTGTTGATTCGCCGTACCCGTAAACGTGTACCGCCCATTCTGGCCCGCGCGGCTGACGGTGATCGGTCGAGGGGCCGCATTCATCTTTAATGAATCCGAAACCTCGGTCGAAAGAGTCAAGGTCATTTTGCCGGTGTAGCTGCCGACAGGGTCAACGAGCACTGTGTACGTGCCGGTAGTCGGCAAGGGGTGTTGATCTTCAAGACCCCCGCCGGCCGTACCCACACCCGTTGAGGCAAGAATGGTCCCATCCGAGGTCAGGAGCGTGACTGCACTGGATGTAATACTCACCGACGAAAGCCCGAGATTCACCCATTGCCCCTCTTTGCCATCGAACGTATAGCGCGCCGTCTGGCCCGCCTTGTTCAGACTGACGGGCACTGAGGCTCCATCGATTGCAATCGTACCGGTGATGGGAGAGGAAAGGGCGAGCGTCATGCTGCCGGTGTAGTTACTCACCGGCTCGACCGCGATGGTGTACGTCCCCGTTGCCGGCAGAGCCGTCAATGGATCGAGACTGCCGCCACTTGGTCCAATTGTGGTCGATTCCCACTTACTGCCATCCGGTCTCAGGATGGACACAGCCGTCATGGGAATTGACACCCCTGTCAGACCGAGATTCACCCATTGCCCTTCCGTCCCATTGAATGTATAGCGCGCCCGTTGACCCGGCACTGTCAGGTTCGGTGTCACGGTCCCTTGGTCAACCGTGAGGGTGCCGGTCAGTTCCGGAGCGTTATAGAGCGCGAGTTTGAGCTTTCCGGTATAACTCAGATCAGACTCAATCAGGACAGCATAGGTTCCGGAAGCCGGAAGGACCTGTCCTGGAATCATAGTACCCCCAACACCCCCCCCAGAAACGAACGAGATCGGCTTACCCAATAAACTTCCATCCGGACTCACAAGTGAGACATATCCGCTCCGGATTGTAACCTCACTCAACTGCAAACTCACCGATTGGCCTTTTTCTCCAGAGAATGTATACCGCGCCTTCTGCCCGGTCCGATTGATATTGGCCACTACAGCTGAACCGTGAGGAGCAATATTACCACTGAGCTCGTTTGAAACCGTGATTTTGAAGCTTCCCGTATAGGTACTGTCAGGATCGATGAAAATCGTATAGGTCCCGGTCACCGGCAATTCCTCAAGATCAACACTGGCGCCGTTCATCTCGCTGGAAGAGATCGCGGCCGCCGATTCGGTTGAAAACTGATAGGCCGCCATGGAGGTATGCACCGACGTCTGCGTTGAACGTGCCCGCTCCCCCATCGTCGCATAATAGTTCCTCACTGCGGAGACATGTCTTGGCACCGTTTCGCCATCAGGCTTATGGACTGAAACGTGGAACTGTGTGAGGGTGACACCGCTGAAGCCGATATTGATTCTCTGACCGGCCGTGCCGTCGAAGACCACTACGCCATTCTTATTCGGAGTGGCAATCTTCACCGTGACGGGGTCCCCGTTGACGGCAACACGACCGTTGTATTCGATATCTGCTGCCGCGATGCCTGGCGGTAGGGCCGTCTCGCCGGCATAAGTCCTGTCGGTGGCAATACTGGAAATGAGTCCCGCTGAACCAAGTACAAGCGCGATTGTTGCTACTCGTACTCGACACTTCACCCACGGCCATAGGCTATCCATAGTCGCCCTCCTATTTATAAAAACCGACGGCTCTTGGTGGTTGTCACCTCGTGTGAGTTCTATCGTAACGCTGGGCTGACGCGCGGACTGTACCCTTTTTTGTGTCCGTGACGCAATCCCCTAGACACCCTTTAATATGGTTATTCGTACAATCCCCCCTACTGGGGGGATTAGGTGTAGTGAAGACTCCCAATATCCTCATCGTCTCGGATGCGAGGGCAATTTGGAATAGGAAAGCAAATAAAAGCGCGGATTTGGAATCGGATGGCGTGCGTATTTCAGCCGGCTGACATGAAAAAAGGGTGGAGAGATACCCTCTCCACCCTTGTCTTGCGACCCAGAATTCCTCAGCAATTACTCGGCCTTGC
>CAZPNQ010000157.1:0-7560 GCA_964587955.1 uncultured Nitrospira sp. | reverse complement strand
CAGCAGCGTTGAACTCACGAGGCCGCCGATGACGACGATCGCCAACGGACGCTGCACCTCCGATCCGATCCCGTTGGCAAAGGCCAGGGGGACCAACCCCAGGAGGGCGACTAACGCAGTCATCAAGACGGGACGTAGCCTCAGCAAGGCGCCCGAGGTGACGGCGTCCTCCAAACTATGTCCGTCCTCCCTGAGTTTATTCATATAGGAGACGAGCACAATCCCGTTCAACACAGCCACGCCGAAAAGATTGATGAACCCGACTGAAGCGGGCACACTCAGATATTCTTTTGTAAGCCACAGTGCTACAACCCCTCCGATTAACGCAAAGGGCAGATTCAGGATAATCAGGGTTGCTTGCTTCAGTGAGTTGAAGGTCGAATAGAGCAAAAAGAAGATCAGCGCGATGGTGATCGGAACGATGACCCGCAGTTTGGCCATTGCCCGTTCCATGTTTTCAAATGATCCGCCCCAGGTAATCCGATAGCCGATGGGAAGCGCGACTCGTTCCTTAATTTTTTGCTGTGCTTCCTCGACAAGGCTCCCGATATCCCGACCCAGCGTATTGAAGCCAATCGACACATACCGTTGAAGCTGATCTCGACTGATCCGACCAGGACCTTCCTCCAACTGAACGGTTCCGAGGTCTGCCAGGGGAATCAGTGCCCCTGTTTGATCGCTGAGCAAAATGTTACTGATCGTTTCGACACTGTCTCGATACTGCTGTGGAAATCGCACCACGAGATCGAACCGCTGCTGTCCCTCATACACACGAGTCGCGGCCTCTCCCCCAATGGCGGTCGTAATAATTTCCCTCACGTCGGCGACGTTGATACCATGGCGGGCGATTTTTCCGCGATCGATGTCGATGGTGAGGTAGGGTTGTCCAAATAATTGTTCGACCTTGATATCTCGAACACCTCGCACGGTCCCCAATACATCGGCAATTTCCTGGGCTTTGTTCCGCAACATCTCCAGATCGTCGCCGAACAGCTTGACGGTGGCTTCTGTGCGGACACCGGAGATCAACTCATCGACTCGCTGCTGAATAGGTTGGCTGATCAAAAATGTCGCCCCGGAGACACCGGTCAGGCGCTCGCGGAACTTCTGCATCAACTGGGGCATGGTCTTCGCGGTGGTCCATTGATCCAGCGGCCGAAGCCGTACGACGGGATCGCTTTCATTCGGCTCCTGTGGATCGTTCCCCAATTCCGTGCGGCCGATTTTCGACACAACCATTTCGACTTCCGGAAACTCCATGATCGCCTGCTGCATGCGCTTCTCGATCTCGATGGACTCTGGAAGCGACACGCTGGGAAGCCGAATGGTTTGCGGGGCTACCGATCCTTCGTTCAAAATGGGAATAAATTCGGTGCCGAGCGACGGGACCAATGCGAGAGCTCCGATCAATGCGCCAATAGCCAGGGTCAGCACTGCAGTTCGATGGCCAAGAGCCCATCGCAACGTGGGAGCATAAAGGCTTTTGGCTTGCCGTACGATCCAAGGATCCTCTTCACTCCCCTGCTTCAGGGCCAATGAACAAAGCACCGGCGACAAGGTGAGCGACAACACAAGGGACACCATCAGCGCGATCATGATGGTATAGGCAAGCGGCTTGAACATCTTCCCTTCCATACCATGGAGAGAAAGGAGAGGTAAAAAGACGAGGATTATGATGAGAATACCGAACACAACCGGTTGTCCGACTTCCTTCACCGCATTCGTGACAAGTTGCAGCCTGGGGATGGTAGCGGCAGAATGGTGCGAAAGATGACGGTAGACGTTCTCGACGACGACGACCGAACCATCGACAATCATACCAACCGCGATCGCCAACCCGCCCAGGGACATCAGATTAGCCGTTAACCCGATTTGCCCCATGACGATAAACGTGGCAAGCGGTGCCAACACCAGCGTGCCGACGACGATCAACGCGCTCCGGATGTTCCCCAGAAACAGGAACAAGACGACGACCACCAGTACGACGCCTTCAGCCAACGATTTGTAGACCGTATTCAACGCCTCGGTGATTAGTTCGATACGGTCGTAAAACGGGACAATGCGCAATCCGTCCGGCAGCAGGCGCTTGGCATGGATATCTTCGATGCGGGCCTTGATCCCCTCGACGACATCTCGAGCATTGCCACCCCGCAACATGAGAACGATGCCGGTGACCACTTCGCGATCACCATTCAGCACCGTCGCGCCGTGTCGCACGGCATGGTCGATGAGCACGTGCGCGACGTCTCCTACGAACACAGGGGTTCCGCCGGTTTCTTTGACCACGATCCGTTCGATGTCTTCTAGAGAGCGGATCAGTCCTATACCGCGCACAATGTACTTTTCGGCATGCTTTTCTAGGATATTCCCACCGGCGTTGGCATTGTTCCTGGCGACGGCATCGAAGACATCGTTAAGGGTCAGATTGTATTTTCGCAACAAGCCAGGTTCCACCAATACCTGATATTGTTTGACGTACCCACCCATCGAATTGACGTCGATGACCTCCGGCGTGCTTTTCAGCAGAGGCCGGATGACCCAATCTTGAATTGTCCGCTGTTCGATCAAGCTCTGTCGCTCCGTGTTGGCAGCAGCCGAACCTTGAGGCTTATCCAGATAATATTGAAACACCTCGCCCAAACCCGTGCTGTTCGGCACCAGCATCGGCTTTGCGCCAGCAGGAAGCTGTTCCTCGACTTCGAGCAGTCGCTCGAGCACCAGTTGTCGAGCCAAGTTGATGTCCATCGAGTCATCAAACACAATCGTAATGAGAGAAAGACCGACTTTCGTGAGAGAACGCATTTCCGTAAGGGACGGGACACCAGTGAGTTGCAGCTCGATCGGATAGGTCACCAGACGCTCGACTTCGGCCGGCGAGAGGCCAGGCGCCTTTGTGACAACCTGAACCAATACACTGGTCACGTCGGGAAAGGCGTCGATCGGAATGGTCCGAAAGGCGTAAATGCCTCCGGCTCCGATCACGAATGCGCAGATGATGATGAGCATCCGCTGGCGCAAGGAAATGTCGAGAAGGCGAGAAACCATCAGACGGGTTTCTTCAGCAGCTCGGATTTCAACACAAAGGCGCCGTGTGTCACGACCGACTCCCCTTCGTTCAGGCCGCCCAGGATCGCGGTGACGATCCCATTGGATTCGCCGACGTGAACTTCGCGAAATTCGTATTCGTTCGCGCTGCGTTGCACGAAGACGAAGGTCCGGCCTTGATCACGTTGCAGAGCAGCCTCCGGCACGGCCAACCGATCCGGTTGTGCTTCAGAAAAGAGACGAATGGTCGCGAACATTTCGGGCTTGAGCCGGCCGTTCGGATTCGGCAATTCAAGCCTCAGCTGCATGGTACGCGTCACAGGATCCAGAACATCTCCAACATAGGTGATCGTACCCTTGAAAACTTCCTTGGGATAGGCATTGATGCGGACCTCGACCTGATCGCCGCCCGGCGCATGGACAGTATGGACGAAAGGAATATCCTTCTCCGGAATGTTGGCTTGGACCCAAACCTGCGAGAGGTCCGCGATCACGAACAACTTCTCGGTGGTCTCCACGACTTCTCCACGTGTCAGGTTACGACCGATGATACGGCCGGCGAAGGGTGCCACGATCGGCACGACGGATCGAATCTGCCGGCTGCGGTCAAGACGGCTGAACTCTTCCTCATTCATGCCGAGTAACTTCAGCCGTTCATGAGACTCATTGGCCTCTGCCTGAGTGCTCAGGAGCTCCGCCTGTCGGCGTTGGGATTCTGCTTCACCGATGACTTGCTCTTTTAGGAGAAATTGAGCCCGACTATAGGCCTGCTCAGCGACGTGGAGCTTGGCCTTTGCCTTGAGATATGCCGATTGGGCAAGCCCGAGCTCACTACTGTAGAGAATGGCCAATGGAGCATTGGCTTTCACTTGTTGCCCGAGGTCTGCATAAACCTCAACGACTCGACCGCGAACCAAGGTCGTAATCTCCGCCATATTCAGTTGATTGGGCTGAACGCTCGCGGGGAAATCCCGATGCGTCCGAAAATCGCTGCGGGCTACAGGCTGAACCACAAGTCCCACCCGGGACGATTCTTCCGTCGACAACGTAATGAGACCGGGCGTTGAAATGGCGGCAGGCGACTTACTAGCCACCACGTCGCTCGGTGTCCCGTCACAACCTGATTCCATGACGATCAAGCCGAACAGAACCCCACGCACGCCACGACTGATGGATAACGATGACGCTCGAATTGAAACGAATAGACCTTTCACAATGTCCCCCCTACCGCCTGTTCAAGCCGAGCCAGCGAGACAGAGAGGTCGTGCCGTGCTTGAGCATAGTCCACTAAGATCTGCCGTTGTACACGTTGTGCATCGAAGACTTCGAGCAAACTGGAGGCTCCTTGCTGGAAACTAAACTGCGCAAGCCGCAGAGCCTCCTGGCCTTGCTTCAGCAACCCCTTATCAAACACATCAATCAGCTCCCCCGTGGTGCGGACATCTTGATAGTGTTGATTGATAGCGCGCCCCAGTTCGTTGCGCGTGCGGAGCAATTCGGCTTCCTCACGACGCTTCGCGCCTAACGACGATGCAATTTCTCCCTGACGCCGGTACCAGAGCGGCACTGGAATAGAGAGTCCCCCTTGAAACGCTTCTCGTCCCATCTCGCGCCAATAACCGCCGTTGAGAGTGACCGTCGGCACCCGTGCTTGCCGTTCAAATTCGACCTTCCAGTCCGATTGCTCGACCGACTTCAGCAAACGCTGGATCGTGGGATGCTGCTCAACCATTCGAGCCATGAGTCTCTCGATTTGCAGGTCACGCGGAAGGATCCTGAATTCGCCATAGACCAGATAAGACGGCCCGAGCGCACCACCGGTCAACGTGTCAACCGCAACGCGATTGATCCGAACAAGATTGTCCGCACGTGCGAGTTGTTGTCGGGCCTTCAGAACTTCCACCTCCGCTTTGATAGATTCAAATTGAGGCGCCTCACCAGACTTGACTCTTGCCTTTACGATACGAGCCACACCCTCGACGATATCAAGGTTCTGGCGCGCGAGATCGGCGCCCTGCTGAGCCAGCAGAAGATCATAGAAGGCGACTTTCACCAGCGACGCCAAATTCAACTGAGTCTCCACCATGCCGACGTTGGCGGTCGCCACCCCTAGATCAGCCACTCGTTGCCGAGCGGCACGCATTCCCGGCCATTCGAGCGGTTGACCGATCGTCATATTCGATTCGGTTAGCGAGTCTCGATCAAGAGACGGTCCGATCCCGATCCCGGCTTTACCTGCATCGCGAATAGTACCGCGCCCTCCTGCACCACTCACGACGGGATTAGGATAGGCACCGGCCGCTGTCTGCTGCCCCTTCTGCTGTTCAATGCTTCCTTCGGCGAACGAAACCAACGGATTTCTCGCTAAAGCCAAATCGACGATCATGTCGAGACTGTACAGCTCGCCCTCAGATTGGGCAGAGGCGGTGGCCACGCCAAGGCCCAGACTCATCACACATGCCAACGTGAGCCCTATCTTCGATTTCATTTCCAACCTGAATTTTTTGAACGGCAAATCATAGTAGGCTGAATGTCTTCCTATTTTCAAATCTCTATGCCGAACAGCGCGACTCCATCGATCCAACATCGCAGTCGAGTCGCAATCCGCTGAAGTAGAATGCCGAAATCGCTGCGGTCGCCGCGACATTCAACGACTCTACCCCTTTAGCCAAAGGAATAGAAAACCTGAGACTAGACTCCTTCACGATATCCAAGTCCAGCCCTGCACCCTCATTTCCGACAGCAACGATGAGACGGCTGGGTATTGTCCGAATACTCCTGAGAGGAACCATATCAACAGAAGCCAGGACGGCCGAATAGATTTCGCATCTATACGAGGAGAATGCTTGAAAGTCCCAAGTATGAAAGACCGGCAGGCTCATGATGGTACCAGCTGTAGCACGGACAACCTTGGGGTTGAAAGGGTCGGCGGAATCGGCGCTTAACCAAACTCCGGACAGATCCAATGCTGCGGCGGTGCGGATGATCATGCCAACATTTGCCGGGTCTTGTAACCGATGACCATAGATACCCAATGTGCTCGTTCGCCCGAACACCTTCGCCTCGTCCCATCGAGGTTGTCGGACGACGGCCAGTATCCCTTGTGGCATTTCCACATCGGTCAGCTTTTCGAAGCCGTCGTCTGAGCAAATATATTGGCGTGCGGGCAATTGTGCGCGTGCCCTTCGGTTTGCCTCGGCCTCGACAGAGAGAAAACGCGGCGATACGATCAGGCTAAGTATAGACTGGGGGTGCTGATGAATCAGATCAAGACACGACTTGGTCCCCTCAAGGACAAAGGCTCCTTCTCTCGATCTGGTTTTCTTATCGCGAAGCAATTGCCGGATCAGCGAGGCCTGTGCACGAGTGAGAGCCGGTAGATGCCACACCACACCCACTATTCCTCTATACCCCCATCCTCACATTGAAGAAGATATGCCAAAAGCAGTTGCGGCAGTCGATTATCGGCGTCTTCGTTCGGAGGCTGCTTCAGCAGCACGGATACGCTGCGCTCTCGCTTTGGCTCGCTTCAGCGCAGTGAGCTTTCCTCGAGTCCGGGTTTGTTCAAACTGTAATTGTTCAAGCTGAGACTTCAAGTGGGCCTTTTCTCGCTTATGCAGACTCGCACATTCCGCCTTCGACAGCTGTGTCCAATCCCCGCTGTTCCTGGCGCGTTTGATTCGATCCTCCAAGGATTCTCGAAGCTGCCTCGCCCTCATCGTCATGAGAGATTTAAGAGCTTCTTGCCGACGCTGAACCTCTTCTTCTTCAGCCATGATGCCACGAATATCGGTTCCCAACATAACTCCCCACCTCCTTCAACTCGATGAAACTGGATTCCGCATTATACCGATTTCATGCTGGATCTTTAAATAGGCCATAAAACATTGATTTATTTAATACTTTCAATCTTTCAAGCAGGATTTATTGAAGCTCATTCCCCTCATTGTGTATCATACCATCATGTCGATAGGGTTATTTATACAGAGCTGGAGACTATTTAGAAATCAATCCATCGAATCGTTATCAGACGGGGCGAAAATCTCCCCTGTGCTTCTAGAACAGATCGAGGCGAATCAGGCGGATCCTACGACTGCTACGATTGAAGCACTGGCTTCTGCGCTTCGCGTTCCTCCTTCATGGCTGTTTGACAACCCACGGTCCTTCGAATGCCTGCTCACAGATGCACAGGAGGATGAAGAGCTGGATACATCCCAGATTGACCCGGTGACTGATCGAATCTTGACCGGATCGCACGCCAATCGGTCACTCTATGTTCTATTGACGACGCTCATGCAGGCAGGCGATCCAAAACTCTTACGGGCTGCCGAAATGAGTCTGAGTAGTTTGGTCAAGCAATCTCGCCAAGCAACCGTGCCATGGCAACAACGCCCCTCGGGACACTTCGAACCGCCAAGCGATTAGTTCAGCCACCTGAACTTCGAGCAATTCTACTCCATCTATTGCCAGCTGGCGGCCAACACGGCCTGCACGTCTTGGGGCCGTTGATCGAGG
>CAZPNQ010000156.1:0-7587 GCA_964587955.1 uncultured Nitrospira sp. | reverse complement strand
TGGATGTGTTTTTTGACCCATGCGTTTATGCCTCAATAGAGAGAGAGAGAGAGAGCTGAGCTATTTTCTCTTGCCCCGAGTTTCCGGTGCCGCCACAACGACAGTAATGTGACTCGTGCGTTTTTGAATTGCATTGGCACGCCCCATTGACCTGGCACGGACACGCTTATACGTTGGTCCACAATCAACGAAGGCCTTCGAGATCACCATCGATTCGCTGTCTCCCATCTCCTTCAGCTCGGCATTTGCCACTGCAGAGCGAACGAGTTTTTCAACCACCCGTGCAGCATGACGAGGCGTGTGCTTCAGAATGGCTAACGCCATCGGCACCTGCCTCCCGCGAATCATATCGATCACCGGTCTGGCCTTCCGAGGGGCAACACGAACAAATTTTAGAACCGCCTGTGCTTCAGTCATCTTCAAACCCTGTTACTGATCAGCTCCCCGCAATCAATGAACACGCCATGTGTCCAAACATCGGGATGCGCCAATCCAGTGCCCTTTCTACTTAAGAGCGACAGCTTTTTCAGTCTTAGCCTGGCCATGTCCCTTGAAAAACCGAGTCGGCGCAAATTCGCCGAGCTTATGACCGACCATATTCTCGGTCACGAACACCGGAATAAACTTTTTGCCGTTATGGACGGCAAACGTATGGCCGATCATGTCGGGAACTACCGTGGAGCGCCGCGACCATGTCTTGATCAACTTGCGGTCCTTCGTCTCATTCATCTGCTCGACTTTTTTGAGAAGATGTCCGTCGACAAACGCCCCTTTACTTACCGATCTAGGCATTGCGAACTCCTGACTTACGCCGAGCGATAATGAATTTATCGGTTTTCTTGTTCTGCCTGGTCTTGTATCCCTTAGTCGGAAGACCCCATGGAGAGACCGGATGCGGGTTCCCCTGTCCAGACTTTCCTTCGCCACCGCCATGAGGATGGTCGACAGGGTTCATCACAACTCCTCGCACATGTGGTCTCTTTCCCTTCCAACGACTCCGCCCTGCCTTCCCAACGCTGACGTTTTCGTGATCAAGGTTACCAACTTGCCCGACAGTCGCCATGCAAATTCCCAGGATTCTGCGCATCTCCCCGGATTTCAGACGCACTTGCACATAATCACCATCACGTCCCATGACTTGCGCAAACCCACCCGCGCTTCGAATCAACTGCCCTCCCTTTCCAGCCTTCAATTCAAGGTTGTGGATGGTCGTACCAAGAGGCATGTTGACCAGCGGAAGGGCATTCCCAGGTCGAATCTCCGCCTGGGGGCCAGACTGGATTTCATCATTCACGCTCAATCCGACAGGAGACAAGATATACCGCTTCTCCCCGTCTCGATACTTCAGAAGTGCGATCCTTGCCGATCGATTCGGATCGTACTCAATAGCTTCAACCCGTGCCGCAATCCCAACTTTGTCGCGCAAGAAATCAATGGTCCGATAGAGCCGCTTGTGCCCTCCGCCACGAAACCGGATGGTCATTCGACCATCGTTGTTCCGCCCTCCACTCCGGAGGTGAAAAGCGGTCAACGATTTCTCGGGCTTCTTGTCGGCTAATTCCTCTGTTACCACGGCCGTCATACCCCGGCGACCTGGAGATGTTGGACGATACGATTTCAGACCCATGATGATGCTCCCACCTTCAACGATTCACGAATGGATAGAACATTCAGCCTACTAAGCGCTTTCGTACATCTCCAACTTTTCCCCTTCCCTAAGGGTCACTAGGGCCTTCTTCCAATCAGAGCGTCTGCCTGAAAATCGGCCGAGCCGCTTGACCTTGCCACGGATATTCATGATATTGACCTTGTCAACTTTGACTTTCAACAGCACCTCGACGGCCTGCCTGATTTGAATGCGATTCGCGTCAGGGTGAACCACGAAACCCACGGTATTGGTCTTTTCACGAAGTCCGGTAATCTTCTCCGTCAATAACGGTCGAATCAAGACCCTATCAACTTTCATGACCACACCTCGCTCACAGGACCAAGCTCTCGCTGCGCGATCATGATCACTTGAGCACGAACGACATCGTACACGTTCAGCTGATCAGCACTAAGCACTTTTACGGTAGTCAAATTACCGGCTGCCTTCAAGAATTCCGATTGTTCTTTTCCAACAATCACCAGCGTGTAATCACCCCCAGTGAATTGCTTTAAGGCTCGCGCTAATAACTTAGTCCGTGGTTGCTCCAGAGAAAGGTCGGATACGACGAACAATTTGCTCTCCGCCACTTTAGCTGATAAGGCACTCTGCAGCGCAATGCGGTACTTCTTCTTCGGCATAGAATAGGCATAGCTTCTCGGCTTCGGTCCAAAAACACTTCCTCCATGCCTCCAGACAGGAGAGCGAAGAGATCCAGCCCTTGCACGCCCTGTATGCTTTTGCTTCCATGGTTTTTTACCAGACCCGCTCACTTCACCTCGTCGCAATGTAGACGCCGTCCCTCTGCGCTCGCAGGCGCGCTGCATGACCACTGCTTCATGCACCAATGCAGCACGAGGCTCACAACCGAATACGTGCGGAGATAAGTCGACCGTTCCGACCTTCTTTTTCTGTAAATCAACTAGATCGATAGTAGGCATACTAGCTCTTCTTTGACTTTCGTACGACAACAACGCCATTGGTGGCCCCAGGAACAGCTCCGCGGACAAAGAGGAGATTTTCCTCGGATCGCGACTCGATGACTTTCAATCGCTGAACTGTGACCCGCTCCGACCCCATATGGCCTGGCAGCGTCTTTCCTTTCCATACGCGAGAAGGAAACGAACTTGCCCCGATGGAGCCGGGCGCTCGATGAAACATGGACCCATGCGATTCAGGGCCACCGGCATAGTGATGACGTTTGACGACTCCCTGAAATCCTTTTCCCTTCGATACACCGATTACATCAACCCAGTCGCCCTTCTTAAACATATCCACTGTCACCAACTGCCCGACAGTCGGCTCTCCGTCCTTTTTAAACTCGCGCAACACTCGACTGGGAGGCGCTTGATTTTTCTTCAGATGTCCCAACTCTGACTTCGATAGCTTGCGCTCTTTGATTTCGCCAAAAGAAAGCTGCACCGCTTCATATCGATCCCGCTCTTTTGTCTTCACCGCCACCACTCGACATGGGCCCGCCTCGATTACCGTCACCGGCGTTAAACGACTCTCGTCGAAGACTTGCGTCATTCCGAGTTTTTTTCCGATCAATCCGTTCGTCATTCCCTCACCGTAAGTATGAGACTAAGACTAAAGTTGAGATTAGCCTCAAACCTTGACCTCAACCTACAATTTAATTTCCACATCGACCCCAGCCGCCAGATTCAGCTTCATCAATGAATCCATGGTTTCAGGCGTGGGCTCCATAATATCTAGCAAGCGCTTGTGCGTGCGCATTTCAAATTGTTCACGAGACTTCTTATCCGCGTGCGTTGATCTCTGCACTGTAATTTTTTCAATTCTCGTGGGAAGCGGAATTGGACCCACCACTTTGGCTCCGCTGCGTCGAACAGTCTCGACAATTTCCGTGACTGACTGATCCAACACGCGGTAGTCAAAACCTCTTAATCTGATTCTAATCCGCTGATCGACTTTCACTTCATTAGCTCCTAAGCTATCAAGCGACCAATGTTCCTCATTACGCCAGGATTTCCGTGACGACGCCCGAGCCGACCGTCTTACCGCCCTCGCGCACGGCAAACCGCAAGCCCTGATCCATCGCGATCGGACTGATCAACTCCCCCGTCACACTCACGTTATCCCCTGGCATCACCATCTCCACCCCCGGATTCAACTGCACGACGCCGGTGACGTCGGTGGTCCGGAAGTAGAACTGCGGCCGATACCCGTTGAAGAACGGGGTATGCCGCCCCCCTTCTTCCTTCGTCAACACATAGATCTCCGCCTTGAACTTCGTATGCGGCGTGATGGTCTTCCCCTTACACAACACCATCCCCCGCTCCACGTCTTCCTTCTTGGTCCCCCGCAACAGCACCCCAATGTTATCCCCCGCCTGCCCCTCATCGAGCACTTTGCGGAACATCTCCACGCCCGTCACCACCGTCGTCTGCGTCGGCCGCAAGCCCACGATCTCGATTTCATCCCCCACCTTCACGATGCCCCGCTCACAGCGCCCCGTCACTACCGTCCCCCGGCCGCTGATGGTAAACACGTCTTCGATCGGCATGAGAAACGGCTTGTCGATCGGCCGCTGCGGCGTCGGAATGTACGTATCCACCGCCTCCAACAGCTTCAAGATCGACGGCACGCCCAATTCCCCCGGATCCGCCTCCATCGCCTTCAACGCACTGCCATGGATGATCGGCGTCTTGTCCCCCGGAAACCCGTACTTCGTGAGCAACTCCCGCACTTCCAACTCCACCAATTCCAACAGCTCTTTGTCGTCGACTTTGTCGGCCTTGTTCAAGAACACGACGATGTAGGGCACCCCCACTTGCCGCGCCAACAGAATGTGCTCGCGGGTCTGCGGCATGGGCCCATCCGCCGCACTGACCACCAGGATCGCGCCATCCATCTGCGCCGCCCCCGTGATCATGTTCTTCACGTAGTCGGCATGGCCCGGACAATCCACGTGCGCATAGTGCCGATTGCTCGTCTCATATTCCACGTGGCTGATGGCGATGGTCATGATCTTCGTCGCATCCCGCCGCCCCTGGCTCTCGCTCGCCTTCGCCACTTCGTCGTAGCTCACGAACTTCGCCATCCCTTTATCCGCACACACTTTCGTCAGCGCCGCCGTCAACGTCGTCTTCCCATGGTCCACGTGTCCGATCGTCCCAATGTTCACGTGCGGCTTCTTCCGCTCGTATTTCGCCTTCGCCATACCCACTCCCTCCCTGATTCACTAACGGCTATTTCTTGATGATGGCTTCCGCAATATTCTTCGGCACCTGATCATACCGGTCAAATTCCATACTATAGGTTGCGCGGCCCTGCGTCCGAGATCGAAGGTCAGTAGCATAACCGAACATCTCCATCAAAGGCACGGCGGCGTCGATCGCTTGGGCACCGGCCCGAACCTTCATACCCTGAACTTTACCCCGTCGCCCGTTCAAATTGCCGATGACATCCCCCATGAATTCCTGAGGAACCAGGACTTCGACCTTCATGATCGGTTCGAGCAAGACTGGATCTGCCTTTTTACAAGCATCAGCAAAACCCATCGAACCCGCGATTTTAAATGCCATTTCATTCGAATCGACGTCGTGATATGACCCATCAATCACTGTCACTTTCACATCCCGCAGAGGATAACCGGCAACCACTCCTGTTTCCATCCGCTCCCGGACACCCTTTTCAATGGCAGGAATATATTCCTTAGGAATCGCACCCCCCACGACTTTATTGACAAACTCCAATCCCTTACCAGCCTCGGACGGCTCAACCGTCAAGACGACATGGCCATACTGTCCACGACCGCCGGTTTGCTTGATGTATTTCGACTCAGCCTCGGCCTTCCGTCGGATCGTCTCCCTGAATGCCACTTCGGGCTTGCCGACGTTCGCTTCAACTTTAAATTCGCGCAACATCCGATCAACGATAATTTCGAGATGAAGCTCTCCCATCCCGGCAATGATTGTCTGTGCGGTTTCCTCGTCCGTCCGCACTCGGAACGATGGGTCTTCCTGCGCCAACTTCTGAAGTGCAAAGCCCATCTTCTCCTGATCTGGCTTAGTCTTCGGCTCGATCGCCATTGCGATAACGGGCTCAGGAAATTTCATAACTTCAAGCAACACCGGTTGCTTCTCGTCTGCTAAAGTATCTCCGGTGGTGGCTCCCTTGAGCCCTACCGCCGCAACAATGTCCCCAGCATGCACCTCATCGATTTCTTCTCGCTTGTTAGCATGCATCTTCAAGAGACGTCCGATTCGATCCTTTGTCCCTTTCGTCACGTTCAAAACCGGCGTGCCGGTCTTCAGCGTCCCCGAATAGACACGAAAATAAGTCAACTGACCGGCAAACGGGTCGGACATGATTTTGAAGGCCAATGCTGCAAATGGCTCACCGTCGTCTGCCTTCCTCACCACTTCCTTGCTACTGTTAGGATCTACCCCTAGAACAGGAGGAATATCGAGCGGCGAAGGCAAATAATCGACGACACCATCCAACAGCTGCTGCACACCTTTATTCTTGAAAGCCGATCCGCAAAGCACAGGAGTAATTTTCATCGAAATGGTCCCGGCTCTGATCGCACGCACCACTTCGTCATCAGTCAACGGATGACCGTTCAAATATTTTTCCATTACCTGGTCATCGAATTCAGCGACCGCGTCGAGCATTTTCTCCCGATATTCTTTTGCTTGGGCGAGGAGGTCACTGGGAATTTCATCGACCTTGTACTTCGCTCCCAGGGTCTCATCATCGTAAAAATACCCCTTCATCCTAACCAGATCGATAGAACCTCGAAATTCAGCTTCACGCCCGATAGGAATCTGGATGGGAACCGGCTTTGCCCCGAGCCGATCAATAATGGACTGAACGCTACCATAAAAATCAGCCCCAATCCGGTCCATCTTATTCATAAAAGCAATACGAGGGACATGATATTTATCCGCCTGACGCCAAACCGTCTCCGACTGTGGCTCAACCCCCTGCACGGAATCAAATGCCGCTACCGCTCCATCGAGCACTCGCAGCGAACGTTCTACCTCGATCGTAAAATCCACATGCCCCGGCGTGTCAATGATATTGATGCGGTAATCTTTCCAGAAACAGGTGGTAGCGGCAGCCGTAATGGTGATTCCTCGCTCTCGCTCCTGCTCCATCCAATCCATTGTGGCCGCGCCTTCATGAACCTCGCCTATCTTATGAGTCATACCCGTATAGTAGAGGATCCGCTCGGTGGTCGTAGTCTTGCCGGCATCGATGTGAGCCATGATACCGATATTTCTTGTGCGCTCTAATGATGTCTGACGAGCCACTTCAACCCCTCTAAAAACACCAGTGCTGCAGATTAAGCCGCATCACACTGCTGCGAAGTAAGAGCACTTGAACCTGCGGATCGCAGCACGGCTCAACTGCAGCACAGAATGACGTTACCAGCGATAATGAGCGAACGCTTTATTGGCCTCCGCCATCCGATGTACGTCTTCCCGCTTCTTGACCGCAGCCCCCGTATTGTTCGATGCATCCAACAGCTCGGCTGCGAGCTTCTCGCGCATACTCTTCCCACCGCGCGTGCGGGCAAACTGCGATAACCAACGAAGCGCCAACGACACTCGGCGTGCCGGCCTAATTTCAACCGGAACTTGATAGGAGGCACCTCCCACCCGACGAGACTTGACCTCAACGATCGGCTTCACATTATCCACAGCTGCCTTAAACACTTTCAGCGGGTCGCTGCCGGTTTTCTCCTGAATAAAATCAAACGCGCCATAGCATATTCGTTCCGTTGTACTTTTCTTGCCACTGCTCATCAGCGTGTTGATGAACTTCCCGACAAGCTTATCTCGGTACCGCACATCGGGCAGCACTTCTCGTTGACCCAAAAATCTACTGCGTGGCATATCGACCTATTCCCATCAGTGTAATGATTTTTCTAACCCTTGAAGTCTACTTAGGCCGCTTTGCTCCATACTTCG
>CAZPNQ010000155.1:0-7596 GCA_964587955.1 uncultured Nitrospira sp. | reverse complement strand
CCGCAAAGAACGCGGCGTTCGCCAAAATGTTAAACCGCCACAGCCCCATCCATACGGATTCGAATTCCGGGGTCATCGAATCCAACCCGTGGGAATACCCGAACGCCCGCTGGTACAGCACCCAGAACACCCCAATCCCCAGGATCGCTAACCACCCCAGTTTCACCGGCTTCGAGTCGTACCACTGCGAGATGTCATACCCGCGATCGCTTGATGCCGCCATAGTCAACCCTCCTTGTTATCGAAATCTCTTCATCGATTATTATGATCCTCACGATTGGCCGGAAACACGCCGGTTCCTATATCGCTTTGATTTCGAGAGTTCATATCCGACCAAAGCGAGAACGAGGAGAACGGTCAGCGGCCCGATAGCTTTTCGGACAATTGCCGCGTAATCGATCTGCTGTACTCGCAACAGATAGGACGAAGGACTGAACCCTTCCGGAGTGATGATTAACTTATAAAGGCCCTTGACCAGCTTGGCTTCCCCTCTGACTACCCCGTCCAGATGAATCGCCGGAGGCCAGTACGCCACCGTCTCATCTTCTGCGGTCTCGCTAAGTCCTTTTACGACCCGTACCCCTACAGGCATCTTGCGCAGGCCAGGATCGACGAGATCGACCACAAGAAAGGTGTCACCTTCACCGGGAATGTCCGTGCAGTACTGGGCTTTCGCCTCATTTTGTGGTTGATACGCGTTGAAATGAACAAGATTCCCTCCAACCAGTCGAGCACAGCTATCCTCTTCAATCGCGACGTTGCCATGAGCACCGGCTAAACCTGGTAACAGGAGCGTTAGAAATGCGAGCGTGCCGAGAATTCGACGAACATGGATTGTCGGTTTGAGCCGGACTTCTCTGGGATTCAACATCACACGGAACATCATCCCAGCGACGATATTCAACGCAACTGCTGCTAAAAATATCATCGTCATCGGCCTTCACCTCCTTTCCTGATATAGAAATCTGATTCCACTCTCTACTTGAAACATGAAGGGTGCATTAGAGGAGCATGAAGAATTCTTCATAGTTCTATCTAAACGCGAGAAGGGCCAGGATTTTCAAGTCTGGGAAACTGGCGATCTCGAGAGATGAACTACCTAGAGGTCGCTGAAGAACTTTCTGCGGACAAAGGAGATGGGTCTTGATGTGGCGGTTCGTCTAACCAAGCATCACCCTCAGGTTGATCATTTACTACCGATGCCAACGACTTGAAATCAAAGAGTCGAGAATCCATCAAGAGCGCTGGTGCGATATTGGTCATTGCAGCCGCAATGCTGTCCGAACAACCAGGTGACTCCCGCTCCCACTGCTGAAGAAACATCTTCACTTTTTTTCGCTTCAAATCCTCTTGGGAACCACAAAGGTCGCAGGGAATGATAGGAAATCCTCGCAGTTCTGCGTATCGCGCGAGGTCGGTCTCTTTTACGAGCGCCAGCGGTCGAATAACGACATGTCGTCCGTCCTTTGAGCGAAGCTTGGGAGGAATAGCCTTCAGCTTGCCGGTATAGAAAAGATTCAAGAACAATGTTTCAATGATGTCGTCACGGTGGTGACCGAGCGCGATCTTCGTGGCACCAAGCTCACTCGCGATACGATAAAGGTGTCCTCGTCGCAATCGTGAGCACAATGAACAGGTCGTCTGTCCTTCTGGGATGAGTCGCTTCACGATCGAGTAGGTATCGCGCGATTCAATATGGAACGGAACTCCTCGGCTAGTCAGATACTGAGGGAGCACGTGTTCCGGAAAACCCGGTTGCCGTTGATCGAGGTTGACCGCGATCAGATCAAAATGAATCGGTGCTCGACGTTGCAATACGAGCAAGATATCCAGTAAACCATAACTGTCCTTACCGCCCGACAGGCACACCATCACCTTGTCGCCTTCATCAATGAGCCGGTAGTCAGCGATGGCCTGACCCACCAGGTGGCAAAGGCGCGTTTGTATCTTCTCCGTCGCTTCGTCTAATTTCGGCATTGATGTTGGAGCAAGCGGGACGACCATGGCAAGATTGTAGCGGCTCCATTTGGTCCTGTCGACAGGATCATGCGTAGGCAAGATAAACGAAGCGCCCTATGAAGCAGTCTATTCTCTTTGTATGTACCGGTAACGTCTTCCGCAGTATGGCGGCGGAGTATGCGCTACGGACACAGCTGGGTCAGCAATCTTCTTACCGAGTTGAATCGGCGGGGATCGACGCCAAGACCAAAACGATTCATCCGGTCATTACTAACCGGTTGCTCCAAAAAGGAAGCAATCCTTCCGCACATATCCCGCAAAGACTAACTAAGGAACTGATCGGACGGAATGACCTTATCATCGCAATGGGGCTTGGTCACCGCGAGTTCATCCACAAACAATTTGGGTTGAAAGTTCCGCTCTTCAATGAGGTGTCGTTCGGTGAGGAAATCCCGATCCTCGACCTTCACGAGGCCCTCCCTCATTGGGAGCGCGATATCGACGAAGCGCGGGCGTATGTGGAATCGGTCATCGACCACATTTGGGAATCCGTACCGGCGTTGATAGCACGACTTCCACATTTCCCAGGAAGACAACAGCCCATAAAGCTGTGGCGTCGGTTCAAGCTGTAATCGCTGTACGATCTTTTGTTCGACCGCCTCTCTGCCATTCCTGAGAAGTCCCCCCCATCAGACGGGATAAATATTGCATGCTATAGTTCCATGAGTGGCACAATAGACGCATTTGAGAGGTTGCCTTTCATGAGCCGCACTGTGTCTGATGTACTGAAGACACCCGTTATCGAACAGGACGAAGCCCCATGGGCTTCGTGGTCGGACGATGCGCTGTTGGATCTCTCGATGTGCGACCTGCGCGTCGGGCTCAAAGGTGGATTTCTTGAGCAACCGATCGCCGAATTGTTCCAAGAACTGGAGCACCACGGATTGCCGTTTCGCCCACACTTCTGGCTTTCCAATGAGTGGTTCACCCCCGATGGAGTTCCCGGAATCGCCATTCCTTTCTACCTGGCCCATCCTCGCCTGGCAAAGCTCGAACAAACCCAAATGTTGGAAGTGGAAGGCGGAACCACGGAATGGTGTTTGCGCATCCTTCGCCACGAAGCCGGACATGCGATCGAAAATGCCTACAAAATCCGTCGGCGCAAATCGCGCCAACACATTTTCGGCAAGTCTTCTCAACGGTACCCTATGTACTACTCCCCCAGACCCTATAGCCGAAGTTTCGTTCGCCACTTGGACTTATGGTATGCCCAGAGTCACCCGGATGAAGACTTCGCTGAAACCTTCGCGGTCTGGCTGACTCCGGACTCCCTATGGGAAGAACGGTACCGAGGATGGCCCGTGCTCAAGAAGCTCAAGTATGTCGATGGACTCATGAAGGAACTTCAAGCAATCGCACCCTCCGTAACGACTCGAGAAGAAGTTGATCCGCTCCCTAGTTTGAAAAAGACCCTGCGCGAACACTATGAGCGCAAGCGAAGGCATTATGGAATCGAACGATGGTCACAGTACGACCCGGACTTAAAACGCTTGTTTTCTAGTCAGCCGAGCCATGCGAGCAAGTTGAGCGCCGCAACCTTTCTCAATTGCTTTCGTCGAGAAGTGAGGCGAAAAGTAGCGAGTTGGACTGGTGAGTATCAATATACGATCGACCAGGTGCTGGAGGATATGATTCAGCGGTGCCGTGAACTAAACCTTCGCGTTCCGATTGCGGAAGATCAGGCCAAGCTTGATTTCACCATCCTTCTGACCGTTCATACCATGAATTTCTTGCGGAGTGGTCGGCATCGGGTGGCACTATGAAGCGACTGCGGGTGCTTATTCTCATGCATGAGGACCTTGTGCCTCCCAATGATGTGAACGGCTACGACCTCGAAATTGTAGAGTGGCGAACGGAATACGACGTGATCTCGACGCTAAAGAAACTAGGTCATGAGGTATACCCCTTGGGAGTCAAGAACGATCTCGATGTGATCCACACCACCCTAGACAGTTGGAAACCGGACATTGCCTTCAATCTCTTGGAAGAGTTCGACGGCGTGGCCGTTTACGATCAGCATGTGGTGTCGTACCTCGAACTCTTGCATCTTCCCTACACGGGTTGCAATCCGCGCGGACTGATGTTGGCACGCGACAAAGCGCTAACGAAGAAGGTGCTGTCTTTTCACCGAATTCCGTATCCTGAATTCATCGAAGTTCCTCAAGGGCGCACGGTGAAGCGGCCCAAATGGCTTTGCTTTCCGTTGATCGTCAAATCAGTCACCGAGGAAGCTTCATTGGGAATCTCGCAAGCCTCGATCGTTGAGGACGACGACAAGCTTAGCGAACGCGTTGCGTTTATCCATAACAATATAGCAAGTGGGGCACTAATCGAACGATACGTCGAGGGCCGCGAGTTTTACGTAGGGGTCATCGGGAACGGACAGTTGCAAGTGCTCCCTGTATGGGAGCTCATCATGGACAAGCTGCCGGAGGACGCTAAACGCATTGCGACCGAGCGGGTAAAATGGAGCCGGAAATATCAGCAGAAATACGGCATTACCTCCAGGCAAGCTGACAATTTGCCTGAGGGTAAGACCGAAGAGATTCAAGATCTGGCGAAACGCGTCTATCGAGCGCTCGGACTTAGCGGCTATGCGCGAATCGATATGCGAATGGCCGGAGATGGGCAACTCTATGTCCTGGAGGCTAATCCCAACCCTCAGATCGCGAAAGACGAAGACTTTGCTGATTCGGCTAAGAAAGCCGACTACCATTACACAGAGTTACTCCAAGAAATCTTGAACGTCGGGCTTCGCTGGCGGCCTGCCAAAGCGGCATGATCGCTAAAGTGGAGTCGCAACCTCCCTCCTTCAGTCCTCGATTAAACGTCTTACTCTGACTTTCCGAACCGGCTAGGATCGATACCGGATGTTCGATATCTATGTCTTGCCCCTTCTAAACTTCAGCCTTTGGCCGTTCTCTCACATCGATGGCTAACCCAGCCGAGCGTTCTACGTCTACGGGCCTGACGCTGACCTCGCTTGGCGTCGTGTACGGCAATATCGTAACCAGCCCTCTCTATGGGTAATGGACCAAGAACCTCTCGAACCTATCACCCTTGCCGATAAGTCAATAGTCATCCTGACAACATAAATCTAAGATTGGCAGGTTCCCGACCTTGACCGCGAGCCGGTATCGTATTTTACGCCGTGCGTTTGAGTAAGTTGAGACTGGCCAAGTTTCTAGCTGCTCTTTCCCCGGCATCCTCGCAATGACTCATCCATGTCCCCTTCAGCTATTCCTACTAACAACCCTTCCAAAGAGGGGATGCCCCTCTCAAGAGTGAGAAAGACCAATCCTTTAGATTAAAGACTTAAGTTAGATAGTGCGATATGGTCCCTGTACTTTCTGAATCGAAGTAGCTGGATGATTATCAAAGGAGGGCCCAATGAAGATGCTCGCATCCCTTGCTCTTTCTATTTTCTTAACCACTCTGTTTCTTCCGCTTTCGGCGGAGGCCTTCGGTAGACGACCCAACAGCTCCGAAGTGTACCAAAGCCCACGGCCTCCAGCGGAGTCAGTTGCCCCAAATAACCCTGGAAATGGTACAACTGGCCGACCACACCAAGCCGTTCCTGAACCACCGTCGATCTTGTTGCTTGGTCTTGGCGTGGGTCTCGTGGCATTGGTCTCAATGAGGAAGTGGTTACGTCGGACGGCTGAGCAATAGAAGTTCTGTCACGGTACAACAAAGAGCCGCTGATTCAAGGATCACATGGAGTGATGCCTGGATGTTTGTGTCAGACATGACCATTCATTTAACCGCATCACTCCTTTCGGTTCTCCCAAATCGGTTCATGCCGTGCGACACCCGCGAACAGCGAGGCTCAGGTGATAAGCACCTCCGGCAAGTGACATCACATTTGTCTTCCCATCCGGACCGTTCTCGCACGAGTTAAGACTACGCTTTGCACTCATGATTCCGTTCGGAAGCCACCTCCTGCTAGCGGAATGCTCTCGACTAGCAAACACACCGCTCGAACTCGTCACAAGGGCCTGAAGGCTCCCGTTCGCGCTGAGCTTGTTGAAACCTAGGCAATCGTGCTTTCCGCAATCCACCCCTCGCTATTCTCCCGTTTGTTTCCAGTGTACCCCCTCTACGCCATCTCTAGATGTAGTGTACCCAACCTTCAAACGTACCATTACTTTTAGTATTGCCCCTTAATCGTGTCACTCAACCAGAATCATTCCCCTACAAACACCATACCACTCTTGGCCGATTCAATGAGCCATGAAAATCCACAGTTGCAAAGTACCGCCAGACGGCGTATAGGACACAGTAGATTTTCTAGGTCCATATCAGCTCGGGTTTGTTTGAGTCGAAATCGCTTTCTTCTGTTTTTGTTGCGGACGTTTTGCCGTGTGAACAGGAGGGGGTGCTTCTCGAGCATTGGACTTTCAATGTTTTGAACCCTTAAAAATACTGACTCTTATATCATCCTGCGAGGTGAGCTATGATTATCAGGCTAATGGTGGCGTTCGTCCTTCCTTTTGCTATTACAGTGTCTGGACACGAATCGAGTCTGGCTGCAACCGCGCAATCTACTGCTGATAACAAGCCGACTGCCGTTCGATCGGACAATGGTCAAAATCTCATGGCTATGCTCATCGGGTTTCTGAGACCGGCCGATGTTCGGCACGCGCAGCAGGACAATGAGGTCGGTTCATATGTGCACAAAGTCGACAGCGAGGAGACCTCTTCTGCGACCTCGATTGCTCCTATTACCCCTATGACTTCTATCACGATAGACACTCCCCAGAGTGAACAGTCAGAAGTAGACAAAGAGAAAATGCGGCTGGAACAACTCCTCCAACAACTTACTGCCAATGAAAAGGAGTTGGCCCTCTTGCGAGACAAGACGGCGACAGCTACGAATCAGTTGAACGTTGAAAAAACTCGTGCGGAAACGTTGGAAGCACAGCTGAACCAAAAGGAACAGGAACTGGCAGGACTCTGCACCCAGCGAGACACACACCAACACATGTCGCAAGAGCTGAACAGAACAAGAAGCAGCCTGGAACTGGCCAGACAGCAAGTCTTTGACATCGAGCGACAATTTTCCACCAGCAACGACCAGCTTGATACAGCGATGCAACGCATCGCGGACCTTGACCTGCAGTTGGTGGCAAAAGAGCAGGAATTCCAGGTTGCCAAGTCCAACATGGATATGGAACTCGCCGCTCGCGACGCGCAGCTCGTGCAGGCAAAGCGCCTGCTCTCGAGTCTGGGTAAGAGCTTGCCCAAGCCTGCCAAGCTGACTCCATCCAACAAGAATTTTCTTCCTCAGCAAGCCATCACGACGGCGCGAGCTACGCCCGACCTCAACAGGGTCAGCGAAAAACTCACGAGCGCGCTCCAGGATGAACTCAAACGAGGCACCGTGGTGCTAGAGCAGCGCGGCGACAAACTCACGCTCGCCTTGTCGTCTGGTGAACTGTTCGCCAAAGGACGAGCCACTATGACACCGGCGGGAACCTCCTTGGTTAAGCGCATCGGGGTGGCTCTGCGTAAATTCCGCCCCCAGAGCGTTGAAGTCGCCGGACATACCGACAGCACGCCGGTCAAGTACGATAG
>CAZPNQ010000154.1:0-7652 GCA_964587955.1 uncultured Nitrospira sp. | reverse complement strand
GGCATCATAGAGGCTTTTCCACAGTCTGCTAAACACATGCTCAAGCTGTTCAATACTCTGACCGGACGGCAAGAAGTTTTCGAGCCGATTGAACCGAATAAAGTACGGCTATACGTTTGCGGCGTGACGGTCTATGACTATTGCCACATCGGGCATGCGCGCAGTGCGTTGGTCTTCGACGTGCTCCGGCGGTACTTGGAATACAGCGGCTATGCCGTGACCTTCGTCAAGAACTTCACCGATGTGGACGACAAAATCATCAAACGGGCACATGAACGGGGTGTGTCCTATGATGTGATCACCTCGCAGTTTATCGAAGCCTACTATCAGGACATGGATAAGCTCGGCGTCAAGCGGGCGACGGTTGAACCCAAGGCGACGGAACATATCACCGATATTATCGAGCTCACTCGAAATTTGATTGAGAAGGGACTGGCCTATCAAACCGATGGCGGCGTGTATTTCGATGTGGGCAAATACCCTGACTATGGACGTCTCTCGAAGCGCAAGCTCGACGACTTGCAGGCAGGGGCACGCGTCGAAGTTGACGAGCGAAAGCGTCATCCAATGGATTTTGCTCTCTGGAAGAGCAGTAAACCGGGCGAGCCTTCATGGCCGAGTCCCTGGGGCCGTGGAAGACCCGGGTGGCATATCGAGTGCTCCGCGATGTCGATCCGATACCTTGGCGAAACGTTCGATATCCACGGCGGAGGTGCGGATTTGATCTTTCCGCACCATGAGAATGAGATTGCGCAATCTTGTGGCGCCACGGGGAAAGAGTTTGCACGCTATTGGATGCACAACGGTTTCGTACGGATCAATCAAGAAAAAATGTCCAAATCTCTTGGTAACTTCTTCACAATTCGGGAAGTCTTTGAAAAGTCGGAATGGCCTGAAGAGATCACGGGAGAAATCCTCAGATACTTTCTTCTATCAACGCATTACCATGGCCCACTCGATTTTTCTGATCAGAGCTTGAAAGAGGCAAAGAACGCCTTGAATGGATTCTACGATCTCTTCCAACGATTGGGCGAACCAGAAGAAAAAGCTGCAGCTGACGAGGAGCTCGTTGAAGTGATCGAACGGTGTAGAGTTAGATATCAGTCTACAATGGATGATGATCTGAATACGCCCGAAACTCTCGCTGCATTCCAAGGCATGAAAGGCGACGTCAATAAGCTACTCAGTCAAGGCTTATCTACACCTGCGCGTACAATGGTCAAAAGAGAGTTCCGGGGTCTTGGAGAGAACTTGGGACTATTTCAGTTGGACAAGTGGCAATTTGCACCCTGTATTGTACCACTTGGACAAGTAAGAGAAGCTGACGAAGGCTTACCGATCAGTGTGAAGACATCAGGATTAGCTGATACAGAGGTCGAAGATCTATTACGGGAACGAAATCAATCCCGCCATAGAAAAGACTTTAAACGGGCAGATGAGATTCGGAAGTCCCTCGTGAAGCAAGGCATTATCATTGAGGACAAACCCGATGGCACAACCCGCTGGAAGCGCTGAGGCGCAGGAGATTCTTTACGGTCTCCATGCCGTACGAGAAGCGTTGAAAGCCGGCAACAGGCCACTACAACGGGTGCTGGTTCTTCGGACCGACAAACAGTTCACCGATCTGGTGCAACTGGCTCGATCACGCCGTGTCCCGATTCATGTTCAGCCTCTGACCTCGTTCGATCGGCTGATTCCCAACGGCAAGCACCAAGGTGTCGTGGCCTTTACTTCAGCAAAAGCCTATCAGACGGAAGAGTCGATCCTCGCCCGAGCTGCCCAGCGGCATGAAGCCCCACTGGTAGTCGTTTTAGATGGAGTCGAAGATCCACACAATCTCGGCGCCGTGCTTCGGACGGCGGAGGGCGCAGGTGCCCATGGAATATTTATCCCCGAACGACGGGCTGCCGGACTTACGCCCGTAGTTGCCAAGGCCTCGGCTGGAGCGATTGATCACATTCCCGTAGCGCGTGTGACAAACATAAGCAGATCAATCGAGTCGTTGAAAGCTGCTGGGGTCTGGATCTATGGAGTGACGCCGTCCGCGGACAAGATATTTACAGAGGTCGACCTCCGAGAACCGGTTGGTCTAGTTTTGGGTGGGGAGGGTGCAGGAATCAGACCGGGTGTTCTACAACATTGCGATGAATGTATCCGCATTCCTCTTCGAGGCCAGGTCCAATCGCTGAATGTCTCGGCCGCGGCAGCTATTGTCCTATTCGAGGCAGTTCGTCAACGTCATCCAATCTCTGCGGCGGACCCTACCGGATCTTGAGCACGCTGCCCTGGATAGCAGTCTTCAGCAGTTGAGCCGTATTCGACACGCGCATTTTCTTCATCATATTGGCGCGGTGGGCTTCGACAGTTTTGACGCTGATCTTCAGCCGATGACCGATCTCCTTATTCTTAAAGCCCGCCCAGATCAATTCCAAGATTTCCTGTTCTCGCGACGTGAGGGACTCCGGTCGCTTGGGTCTCGGAGGCGGCTCAAGATCGACAAGAGATTTTCGAGGCCGTGGCTTCCCTGTTGTCTTCGCCATAGTAGTCAGTTCTCCATTATTGGTAGGTATGTCTTTCAGGTATACTTGTATACTGTCCAATGATCATCGTAATGCAGTTATTATGAAATGATCATTCAAGAATGTAAATAAAGGTACTTCGGCCCTAGTAGGGTTGCTGGGTAATGAAAGAACTCTGAGCAAATATGCATGAGGGGCAAATACCGTTCGTGCTATTAGTGGCGGGCCTTTTCGGGGCCCTTATCGGTAGCTTTCTCAACGTCTGTATCTATCGCTTGCCGAGGCAGGAATCGATCGCCTGGCCCGGTTCTCATTGTCCAACATGCGCTCACTCCATCGCTTGGTACGATAATCTTCCCATCGTGAGTTACCTCGCATTGACCGGACGTTGCAGGCATTGTAATGCACGTATTCCGTTCCGATATCCCATCGTTGAGATCCTCAATGCGGCGGGTTATATAGGAATCCTCTGGATATTCGGCCCAAGCTGGTCTGCCGTGGTGTACGGATTCCTCTATTCGGCTCTCCTCGTGGTCGCCGGGACGGACCTTTCTCATAAGATAATCCCCAATGTTGTGACGCTTCCGGGGATCATTCTAGGCCTGGTCTGTGCCACTACCGTCTTACCTCTCGGGTTTGTGAATAGCGTACTCGGAATCGTTGTCGGCGGAGGAATTCTGTGGCTTTTGGCGTGGGCGAGTCCTTATCTCTTCGGTAAGGAGGGAATGGGAGGGGGGGACATCAAACTCCTGGCGATGATTGGAGCGTTTTTGGGATGGAAGCCCGCCGTGATGACGATCATGGTCGGGTCGCTTCTGGGGTCGCTCGTCGGAATTGCCTTGATTGTGACACAAGTGATTAAACGCGAAGACTACATTCCCTTCGGGCCATTTTTGGTTTGTGGTGCCCTGGTGGCACTATTCTTTGGCCAATCTGTCCTTGATTGGTATCAAGGACTCTTAGCCGGATAACGGCCATCCTGGCGGATTCTCACCCTTTCGTACTGTATCCTATCTGTAAAACAACTGTATCCCTTGAGGTACTACTGCTAGCTACTGTCATCTCTTCCCTCATAGACGTTATCTCCTCCAAATCACGACGATCCTTTCGCGCAATGCTGCAATACGTCTTAACTTAAGTGTATTAAGTAAATTATTATTAAGCAATACGACGGCTTCATAAACCGTCGACTGAGAATGGCATAAGTCTTGATATAGCGACGGACTACCTAAATCAGTGTTAGCGAGAGGTGAGGAATAATGAAGCAAGAGGGCAAGACATTAATGGAACTCATGGTGATCGTAGCCATCGTAGGGATGACGGCCATGATGGCTTTTCCGAGTTACTCGGTCCTCCACTCGAACTCTCAGGTCCATTGTACGACTGAGGAGGTTGCTTCCGAATTGCGCCTTGCACGGCAGCTTGCAATAACCAATCGGGATCGCGTCCGAATTATTGTCGACCCGGAACAGCAGGCGCTGACCACTCAATTCATCAACACCGGGACCATGCATCATGTGTATCAGTACGGAGGAAAAGGAATTGTTATCGATGAGCCGAGCGCAGGCTGGGAAATCCTCTTCCATCCGAGTGGACGGTCTGCCAGTGCCACGACGATTCAACTCCGCAGCCAAGATGGAAAGGTTCAGCAGCTCACCGTGAGCATGACGGGTCGAGTATCGCTCCTACGAGGTTAACGATGAAGAATGATGGATTTAGTCTGATCGAGGTGATGGTGGCCATGGTGATTTCAGGAGTTGCACTGATGGGGACTCTTGGCGCCGTGGAGATTTCTTCGAGACACGTACAACAGGGCAGCCTGAACAGTAAGGCGACCGAGTTGGTTCAGGCAAGGTTGGAAGCGAAGCGTTCCGTTCGTTGGCAATCCCTTCTGGAAGATGATCTCGATCGCGATGGTGTTCCAGAAACGCTCATGGTCGATAACGGTCAAGGCTACGACGTCACTGCGGGTGATGGAATCTACACAGCCATCCATGAGCATGAGGGAGTGACTGTTGTATGGATGATTGAGACGAGACGACCAGGGCCTCTGAGTTCCACCGCCATGGTGATGATACGAGCGATGGCATCCTATGTGGGACTAAACGGAGTGAAGAGAGACGTACAGATGGCGACCATTCGAGCCAACCCAAACTTTGTGGGCCAACAATGAAACAAAAGGAAGTCAACAGATCTGGCGAACTATGTCGACGCTCCAACGGCATAGTATCAGACACGTGTGGCATTTGCCTGACCGAATTGATGGTCAGTTTAACGGCCGGAGTGATCGTATTGGCCGCAGCGTTGAATGCCTTGAATGTCGCGCAGTCCCATGTGAGCAAACAGCAAAATGATTTGAGGCATCAGCAAGATCTTAGACTAGGGTTAGAGGTGTTCGAACAAGAAGTACGATTAGCGGTGGCCGATTCGATCGACTCAGCGACTGCAAATGAATTTCGGTTTCAGGCCAATATCAGTGCCCATCGAACCGTGACTACTGGTGTGGTGATGCCGGGTCAATCAGTGATTGCAGTGCAGGATGGCAGTGGATGGAGCGAGGGGAAAACCGCCGCTATTTGTGGTCATCAGGCCTGCGAGGCGCATCGACTTTCACGTTCAGGGCATCGGCATCAGCTGGCCTTGACTGAGCCGGTATCCGGATCGTTTCCCGCAGGTGCCTCTGTGGAAATGAGCAACCAGATAGTCTACTACACCAAGCGAGATGAAAACGGAACGGTAAAGCTTATGCGAATGATCGACGGAGGAGCCAATGTTCTCATCGGCAATCTGGAAGACTTACGCTTTTCGTATTGGGACGAGCATGGCCGTGTCACGCAACAGCCCTCGCTCGTGAAGCGAGTCGTGCTGGAAATCGAATCGAATCACTATCTGCATAGAATGATGCGGGAAGTGACTCTCAGATCATAGGAGTGAAACATGTCGTATGTAGATGTCAAAGACAATCAGCAAGGAATAGCGCTTCTGGGAGCGATGGTTATCGCCCTCATCCTATCCTTGTTAGGTGCGACGCTTCTCAATCTTGCCGGGCAAGAGGCTGCCAGTGCCGGATTGGCGAACCAAGCGGCGGTTTCTCAGCAACTTGCCGACGCGGCTGGGGAATTAGTAGTGGCTTGGTTTCACAGTCCCGGGACAATCGCAGGCGTGCCTCAGCTTTCATCTCTTCAAGAAAAAAGGAATCGCGATAAAGAGGGAGCACCGTCGTATTTTGATGCGACCGGTCGTTCGCAATTCGTAGGTACGGCGGATCGGCCGGATTTCCGGTTGCAGACCGACAATCCTTCTGATCACCGACTATTGAATGATTCTGAAACCGGGATGTTTCGCGCAATGACCCATCTGGGAAAGATAGAAGAACTCAAAGTCTATGCGCCATCCAAGCCGGGCCTCCTGTGCACAGTCGACGCCACGGTGGCAACACATACTCATCCCCCTGTCCGGCAATCGATACTCATGCAATTGGGCGCGCTGGATTTACCACCGCTAAGAGCCGCTGTACAAGTAGGCAGACATCTCGGCCGACCGGAGCCAGGAAGCGAATCACCGGTCTCTGTGCATTGGGGTGAGTTGAAGGTAGGAGGTGATTTGGTGCTCGCACAGATGGATGAGATCCCAATGAGGAGTGCCCTTGCTCCCATAACAGGTCAGGCATATGACGAAACGGCGCAACGAGAAGATCGATGGATGGAAGCGTGGATCGGCGGGACGGTTCAGGTCACACACGTACCATCCGAACAGCCCCTTAATTTTCCAGGCAATCTTCACATGGGTCAGAGTCCGATCCCGGGAGTTCGCCTCGATCAATGGCCCTATGAGCACATAAAGCGAGTGGCAAAAAGATTCGGCCGTTACTTCGCGATCGATCGAGAAGGTCTTCTCTATCCGCAAGGTATTGTAGAGCCAGGACGGGGCATTTCTCCCGATGAGGTATTTCGGTCACAGAAAAGCGACGATCAGCTTGGTCTGATATTCATCGACACGCTCGATCAAATGCCTCCCCGGCCAGACAATCTCGGAGTTGTCAGATTGCAGGCGCCCTACTTGGAAGGCATGGCAGTCGTGCAAGGTCATATTGTGCTTGCTCCCACTGGATCAGGACAGTCTATTCGGGCGTTGAGTCCTCCACAAACCGATCAGGGACATGAACTTGTTCGGATGCCCATTCAACTCCCCGGCGTGCATGTCAATGGAGTACTCCATGCAAGTGGAGATATCACAATCACCGGAAGAGTCAGATTATACGGAGCGGTGGCAGCAGGTGGGATGATCACCTCGGCTGGTTCAGGAGGCAGCTTAGAGGTGTGGTATGACCATGATCTCAGCCGAGGGTTCTATCGTGGATTGCCTATAGTTTATCGTGCTCCCGGTACTTGGATGGCACGATATTGAGCCAAAGACAAGAATCGATCGCAATACGTGCAAAGGAAACCGACACTCAGAACAACCTGTTATTGTCGATGAAAGGATGAGAGTGAATGATCACGCAAAGTATTGAGACGATTCAGAAGCGGCAGATTCTCTCGGTTGCCAGTTTGAAAAAGCCGCCGATGGCGAAACAATCCCGTAAGATGACGATGGGACACAGTCTGTTTGAATGCATCGCTTATCGTGGGCTTATCAAGCAGGCGGACTTCGATGCTGCCATAGAAGAGTCTCAATGCCGGGAAATTGATCTCGAAACCCTGCTGATCGATAAGTATCGCGTACCGAAGGCTGCGCTGGGATCGGCACTGAGCGAATTCTATCAATGTCCTTACGTTTCCTATGATGAACGAATCATCATCGACCCAGAGCTTTTGAAAAATCTTAGTTTCGATTATCTTCGAAAAAGCTCATGGATTCCGTTTAAACGACAGGGAAGTGTTGTCGACATCGTCATCAACGACCCACATGATCTAGAGAAAAGCCTCGATATACGACGCGCGTTTCCCGGTACGATGACACGCTTCTCCGTGGGGCTTCGGCGGGACATCGAACAATATCTCCTTGTCACAACCGGGCAGGCCACTGGGGGATCAATCACCGAGATTCTAGGAGAGCTTGTTGATGAAGCGAGTATAGAACGAAACGGCGAGGCCGAGTCCGGAGAGATCGATGAAAACGATTCGGCCATCG
>CAZPNQ010000153.1:0-7817 GCA_964587955.1 uncultured Nitrospira sp. | reverse complement strand
CCTCAGTGCGAGCGACATCCAGAAGCTGTTGCTGAACGTCGGTGGCATTCGCTTCCCCGAGCGCAGTCATCGCCGCGATGCGGACGGTGGGCATCTCATCCCGCAACGCGCGACGCAAGGCACCGGATTTCGCCGCGAGTCCGGCTTTTCCAATCGCTTCGGCGGCTCGCGCTCGTACGATCACCGACGTGTCCAGTAAGCCATCCTCCAAAATTGCGGCGGTTTCCGGCAGGCCTAATTCCGCAAGGGCCGAGTAGGCGGCAATTCGGACATGCTCTTTGCGATCGCGAACATGGCTGGTGATTATTCCGAGCGCCAATGGGCGAAGAAGCGACGCATCAGGAGGCTGCCCGGGGTGGTCCAATTTTGCATAGATGGTCAGGGCTTCGTCCGTTCGTCCAAGATGGACATAACTCAGCAAAGAGAGACGGAGGAGTTGTTCCGAGGGCGTCGTGTCCGGTGGAAGAGCTCGGTAGAGAGATGTTACTGCGGGGTAATCACCGGTCTTGAAGAGGGCCGCGGCTTTCGATTCGATCGTGGAAGGAATTCCTGCCGAAACCGTACAGAGGGGCGTGGTAACGAGAATGAGAATGAGCGCGCCAATGACACGCGCGATTTTTGTTTGATCGGAGCCCGGGTCGTGTGTCAGACGATGATCCGCAGCGTTGAACGGAATTACCATGTCGTAGGGAGCCGCACCATGGCGGCGCGGTACATCAGATTGACATAGTCTTTCAGCATGCGCGTGGTACAGAACTGTGGCGCAATGGTACGGATACATTCTTTGACCATTCGAAGCCAGCCCCGGGGAATCCCGTCACGATCGCGCTGATAGAACAGCGGTACGGCTTCTTGCTCCAACACACGGTATAGCTGCTCCGCATCATGATGATCTTGGGCTTGTGCATCGGCCTGTTCGCTCAACGGTTGGATTCCCCACCCGTTGGCCCCGTTATATCCTTCGACCCACCAGCCATCGAGGACACTGAGGTTCAACACGCCGTTCAAGGCGGCTTTCATTCCGCTGGTGCCGCTGGCCTCCATCGGAAATCGAGGAGTGTTCAACCAAATGTCGACACCCTGGACGAGATACTTCGCCATGTGCATCTCATAATCTTCGAGGAATGCGATGCGGCCACCCAGCTTATGGTCGTGACAGAAGTTCAGCACCTCGTGAATAAAGTATCGTCCCGGTTCATCAGCGGGATGGGCCTTGCCCGCGAAGATGAGTTGGACCGGCCGCCAACGGTCTTGGAGAAGTGCTTTCAGTCGTTCCAAGTCTCGGAAGAGCAAAGTGGCCCGTTTGTACGTCGCGAACCTGCGGGCAAATCCGATCGTCAACGCTTCCGGATCGAGGAGTGTGCCGCGAGTGAGGACTTGAGAGGGTTGGAGGTAGCCGTGCATCCAGCCGGCTCTTGCCCGTTCACGGATAAAACCCATCAGTTTCCGCTTCATCGCTTGTCGAACCGCCCACAGTTCATGGTCGGGGACATCCATCACTCTCTGCCACATGGCCTGATCATCGCAGGTATGCGCCCAGTTCGGACTGAGTGACTTGCTGTACAGCTGATGCAGCTCCGGCGAGATCCACGTCGGTGCATGTATACCGTTGGTCACGCTGCGGATGGGGATCTGGTCGGTCGGCAATCCCGGCCAGAAGTGCTGCCACATCTCTCGAGAGACGCGGCCATGCTCGCGGCTGACGCCGTTGACGTGGGCGGAGAGGCGCATCACCAACGCGGTCATGTTGAAGCCCTGTCCGCTTGATTCGGGGGTTTCGCCGAGACGGAGAAATTCGTCGCGCGACAGGCCCAATTGTTCCCAATAACCGGCAAAGTATCGATCCATCAAATAGTGTGGAAAGACATCGTGTCCGGCCGGCACGGGTGTGTGCGTCGTGAAGACGGTGCCCTGGCGCACCAGCTCACAGGCTTCCGCGTGGGACGAACCCTTTTGAACCAGCTCCCGCACTCGTTCCAACGTAAGGAAGGCCGAATGACCTTCGTTGGCATGCCAGACCGATGGCGAGATACCAAGCGAGCGCAACATGCGCACGCCGCCGATACCCAGTAGAATTTCCTGGCAGAGCCGCATTTCTTGATCACCGCCGTAGAGACGGGCGGAGAGAGCACGGTCCTCCGGACTATTGTCCGGCACATCCGTATCGATGAGAAACAGCGGGATCCGGCCCACCAACACTTTCCAGACCGCCGCGCGCACTTGGCGGTTGCCCATCTCAACGGTAAACCGACAGGGTTCTCCCGACGGAGTCAGGGCCGGATGAACCGGAGATTCGTCGCGATTGAAGGGGGCATATGCCGCCTCTTGCCATCCTTCGGGCGTGATCCGCTGGCGGAAGTACCCTTGCGGGTACATGAATCCGATACCGACGAGAGGTAAACCAAGGTCGCTCGCCTCTTTACAATGGTCCCCGGCCAAGATCCCGAGCCCACCGCTGTAAATCGGAACAGACGCGTGCAACCCGAATTCTGCCGAAAAGTATGCGATAGTGGTCTTCGTCAAATCGGCATGGTGAGTCCCCGCCCAACTTTTCTTGTTCGCCAGATAGTCATCGAACTGGCGGAACACCGCCGAGTATTGTCGGAGAAACGATGGATCTTCGGCCAGGCGCGTGAACCGATCCGGTTTGATATCGGACAGAAGTTTGACCGGGTTATGGTTCGTGAGGAACCACAGGGTCGGATCGATCACTTCGAACAGCTGGCGAGCTTCCAACGTCCAGCTCCACCAAATATTCTGTGCCAGTTCGGGCAGGCGGTTGAGATTCTGCGGGAGTGGACTGTTCACCACATTAGGAGAATCCACAAACACTCCTTTGGTCAGTTCACGCACACGATAGTTGGCAATGACGGGCGGTCACCGGCTAGGATCAGGCGTGCCCTGCCTTATGCCACGAGGCCCAATCTTTAGAGAATGCCACGGCGGCATAACGTTCGCCAAGGATTTTTGCGACTCTGTTCAAGAGTTTAGTGAGTTGTTGCAGTTCGGTCGGGGTGAGATCGTTGCGGAACCGCGGATGAAGTCCCCAGCGCGTCTCGACTTCTTCACCCGACACGCTCGACATCAAACTGACGAGCTTGATCTCCTGGCCGGTCGTTCCGTTTTGCTCGGTCACCTTCTCTTCGGCCGCGAGAGCCACCTGCGATGCTTGCTGAGGGGGCGGGGCATGTCCTTGCAGCACAGCGCTGAGGGCCGGCACGACCGCGGTGGCGCAAAGCGTCGCCGCCGAACTGAGTTGTGCGTTGCCGGAAGCACCGAGGGCGACGGCTACTCTCTGGCCGAAATCGTGAAACATCTCATTCTTGATCTTTGAGTCCTCAGAGATGAGAAACTTGTATCGTTCATAGGTCTGCCGACTCTCCGCCACGGTGGTGCCGATCGTCAGCATGATTTCCATCTGATCGGAGTCGTTCCCGAACGCCGGCTCCAGTACACGCTTCAGCTGTTGCGTGACGGCATCTTCTAGACCGTTCATGAACTCCATCTGGTCCTTCATCGGGATATGCATGGCCACCAGCCGGTCCGTCAGGTTGAACATAATCTTCAGAAATTCAAGGTAGAGGCCCCACTCCTCCTGCCGCGTAAGCTTCAGCGCCTGATCGGGGGCATTGCGCTTCATCATCGTGACCGACTCGCCCGACACGGCGAGCATCAGTTCGGCCAGTTGGCGGAGTCGTTCGGTGTATTCAGTATGGGTAGCAGCCATAGGTCTTCCAACTCGCGTGCGGATTATAACGGAGACAAGCGGAGGGAGCAAAGAGGCTCGTCTTAATTTGGATGAGTCTACGGGGTAGGGCGTCTGATTAAGAGGTCATCTCGTGCTTCCAACTGCTATCTTCCCTTCGTGTTGCCGTTACCCACCCCTTTCGATAGAGTGAGTCTTACGAAGTCAGACGGTCTCTTTCATGAAGTTTAGTTCGGTGCAGGATACAGAGCCGGAGCCTCGCGTTCAGGTCTTGCCACGTGACGAGGCGCGAGAGCATCTGCTCGCAATCGCGGATATTCTGGCCAAGGTGCTGGATACGACCGTCAAGATTCCCGGCACGTCGTGGTACATCGGGGTGGACCCCTTGCTGGGGCTCATTCCGGGAATCGGCGACATCCTCGCCAATCTGATCGGTACGATCATTCTTGGGGCGGCAACGCGTTTACGACTTCCTCGGATTGTACTTGCCCGCATGAGTCTCAATCTCCTGATCAATGGGACAGTCGGGGCAGTCCCGTTGGTGGGAGATATATTTTCGATGTGGTTCAGGAGTCATGCCAGAAATGCGGCATTGTTACGCGAAGCGGTGATGAAGCCGGATCGTGAAACTCATGCCGATTGGGTCTACGTGGGCGGAATTATTGGTGGAACGGTTGGACTCTTGCTGTTTGCGATTGCCTTCATTGTGTGGGTAGTCTACAAGCTCTGGGCGATGATCGCGGGTGGATAGGAAAGGACAGTCGAGTGTGATATAGAACGAACCTTCCGAGTAACGATAGGTGCGGATACCTCCCTCTCATATTCTTCATGGAACGAGAAGTAAAAACGTATGTGTTGAAGCGGTCTGCTGAGGAGGCAGTTCCGCGCAAGTTGTCCATCGACTATGCTGCCGCATTAAATTCTCAGCAACTGGCAGCAGTAACCGCGAATGACGGCCCCTCCTTGGTCATCGCGGGAGCTGGAAGCGGCAAAACACGCACGCTCATCTATCGTGTGGCCTATCTGATCGATTCCGGTGTGGATCCATCGAATATTCTTTTGCTGACGTTCACGCGGAAATCGGCACAGGAAATGCTGGAGCGTGCCGGTGATCTGATCGGGACGAGCAGTCATCGGGTCTGTGGGGGGACCTTCCATTCGGTGGCAAATATGCTGCTGCGGCGGTATGGCCGGTCGATCGGCATCGAGCCGGGGTTCTCGATTCTGGATCGTGGCGATGCCGAGGATTTGATCGCTCTGGTGAGATCGCAACTCGGTCTGAATGAAAAAGACAAGCGCTTTCCCCGGAAGGGGACGATCATGGAAATGATCAGCAAGAGCGAGAATACACTCCGGAGTCTCGACGAGATCATCGGGGAAGAGTTCAGTCATTTTGTTGATCATGCAGAGGATCTCGGGCGGCTTCAAAAAGCCTATCAAGCGGCGAAGCGTCAAAAGCAGCTTTTGGACTATGACGATCTGCTGGTCATGCTGCGGCAGTTGCTCGTGCTCGATGAGACGACTCGCGCGAACATTTCCCGCCAGTATCGGTATATTCTGGTGGATGAGTATCAAGACACCAATAGGTTACAGGCCGAGGTGATTCGCCGACTGGCGATGACCCATCAGAATGTAATGGTGGTCGGTGATGACTCGCAATCGATCTATGCCTTCCGGGGGGCGACCTTTAAAAATATCATGGAGTTCCCCGTACTATTCCCCGGCACAACGGTCTATAAGCTCGAAGAAAACTATCGCAGTACTCAGCCGATTTTGAATCTTGCCAACTGCATCATCGAGGAAGCGACCGAAAAGTATACGAAGCGCCTCTTTACGAGAAAGATAGATGGACCGTTGCCTGCATTGGTGGAAGCGGCAGGAGAAAACGCCCAATCGCGATTCATCGGGCAGAAGATTCTGGAGCTTCGTGAAGAAGGTGTGCCGCTGGATGAAGTGGCCGTGCTGTTCCGATCCAGTTTTCATTCATTTGATCTGGAGATCGAGCTCTCGCGCAAGGGGTTACCCTTTATTAAGCGAGGAGGAATGAAGTTTATCGAAACAGCCCATGTTAAGGACCTGCTGGCACATGTGCGAGTCATCTCGAATCCGCTTGATACGGTCAGTTGGCATCGTGTGTTGCTGTTGGTGGAAGGAGTGGGGCCGAAGAAGGCTCAAGACTTACTCGCGGCAATCGTGAAATCCGAACGGCCATTCGACGTGTTGCGTGGAGTGAGCGGCCGTTCCGGGCAAGGGCTCAAGAATTTGGCCAATACGCTGGAGAGCTTGGCTGGATCGGATGATCGGCGGCCCGCTGAACAGGTCAATCATATCTATGAGTACTACCTTCCGATTCTCAAGGATCAGTACGATGATTATCCGAAGCGCACGAGAGATCTCGATCATCTCCACACGATTGCCGAAGGTTATCAGGGCATCGATGAATTTCTCGCCGACTTAGCGTTGGAACCGCCCGACGGAAGTGCGGTGGATGTCGAGGCGTCTGATCGTGACGACGAGCGGCTCGTACTCTCGACGATCCATTCCGCAAAAGGATTGGAGTGGCAATGCGTCTTTGTCATTTGGGTGGTTGACGGCCGATTTCCGTCCGCGTATTCTTTTCTCACCGATGATGAATTGGAGGAAGAACGGCGGCTCTTTTACGTGGCCGTCACTCGAGCCAAGCGGCATTTGTTTTTGACATACCCCATCAACGTGTACGACAAGATCAGCGGGATGTTGCTCTCGAAACCCTCACGCTTTCTGGACCACGTGTCCTCGGACCTTCTTGATACACTGGCCTTGGTAGAGGAAGGGGGACGAGAGGAGTGGGGGATAGAGCGAGAACCGTATTATTGATCTCGATTCTTTGTCACTGCGAAGCCTCTATCAGTTCTCTTTCCCGTGCGTATGAGTCACCGTACGATTCGATTGTTTCTGGCATGGTGCTGCTGGTTGGCGCCAACCTTTTATGCAGAAGGCGCTATCACAGCTCCGGATGATGCGGATGGCAAAAGCCGGATATGGGCGCGCCTTCTCGATGACGCGAGGCGCGCACAGTTGCCGACGAAGTTTCTGAAGACGCTCCCACCGGACTTTATTCATTTTGAGTTCGACGATCTTCGGACCTATGCCGCCGAGTACCATCCCGAGGAACATCGGATGGTCCTTAATCGGTCGTTGTCATTTAACGCTGCGGGACGGACCCTCAAGCCGCTTGGGAAGATGACGCACAAGGAATTGGAACTGCTCTATCATGAGCTCTTTCATGCATACATGGATTACTTAAGCGTCATGGAGGAGCAATCTGGTGAAACTGGTCGCGGTTCAGAGGAACTACTGCGGTTCGCCAGAAAGCAGCAAGCTTGCCGATACGGAGAAGTAACCATTGTTCCAATCGTCCAGCGGAAAGAAGAGATAGAATCTCGCTATTTGACGCCGGTTGAGTCGTGGGAGGCGCTGAATGAAACGTGGGCGGTCTTCATCGGCTGGACGGTGTGGAATCAGCTTGAGGTGCAGCACAAAACCGGGAAATCCATGTTTCAGGAGCAGCGTCTTACTTATCAATGGATGCGACGACTGGGAGCGGCGCTCGAGAAGGGTGATCTCCGTGGGTATTACGTTCCTGAAGATCCGGATGAACGGCGCTTGTCTCAGAAAAGATTTTTGGCCAAGCCATCACAACTGACGTTGAAAGAAGCGAAAGTTTTAATGAAGCAAGTCCTCGGTTTTCAAAATGATTTTATGGAACGGTTCGAAGTGTCACCCGAGTCACCAAGAGCTTCTGTCTGTTAGGCGCATCGAGGGGAGGGTAAATAAAAAATGCCGGATCCGCATTCCCCTCTTGACATGACGGAAGTTCATCAATAGAATCCAGCATTTCGTGATCTAGCCTGTCCGAGCACTTCAACGAATCAATCTTTGAAGATTGAGGAAGAAAGCTGTGCACGGGTAGGTCTACTTGTTTTTGTTGAGCGGTTGACAGCGAGAGAGTCCTCTATATTGTGCTGCAATTTAGTTTGTAGAGAACAATGAAACATCGCGGGCAGGTACCCAAGTGGCCAAAGGGGGCAGACTGTAAATCTGCTGGCTTATGTCTTCCAAGGTTCGAATC
>CAZPNQ010000152.1:0-7832 GCA_964587955.1 uncultured Nitrospira sp. | reverse complement strand
TTGAACGAGAGATTATCCTTGATGCGCTGAAACGGACCAATTACGTACAAACCCACGCCGCGAATTTGCTTGGGATCAGCCGACGGATGCTGAAGTACCGAATGGATACCCTCGGCATCGGTCGTCCGGACAATTCAACCACTCAGGAACATGACCTATCCCTGCAAGAATGACACACTTATGCACAAGAATGTCACATTTATTCACATGTCATGTCATGAAGATAGGTACCCTACTATTATTGTAAACTACGTATAGTTGCTCATCCTGTAACTACCACTCTATATTGAAACCACTCGTAACCTCATGAAAAGGAATGAGAATTGCTTATTAAAAAGGCGGATTGGAGTAGACAGTACGCATGGTCACGGCTTCGCCTCAAACAGCAGCACAGCCGACTGTCCTCGTAATTGACGATGAAGCGGGGCCTCGTGATGCCCTTAAAATAATCCTTCGCACCTTCTGCAACGTTCGTTCTGCTGAAAATGCCAGAACGGCTCTTGAGGTTCTCGATCAGGAGCCCGTTGACCTCATTACGCTCGATCAAAAGCTTCCGGATCGTCACGGACTCGACCTTCTCCGAGACATAAAGTGCCGTCTCCCTCACGTGGAGGTCATTATCGTCACGGGATACGGGAGCCTGAAGTCCGCCATGGAGGGCATCCGCCACGGCGCCGCAGGCTATCTACTGAAGCCTTTCAATGTGAGTGAGCTGACCACCCTCATTCAACAGACAATGAACAAGAAACATCGGCTCGACTTCGTTCGCCACTGCCTTCGGACCCTACCGGACCTTTGGGGTTCAGAGGAAGACAGCGCGCGAGCGTGGGATACGGTCAAGACGGGATATGCTTCGCTCTCCACCGCGCAAGGCAACGCCGATTTACACCAAGACGAGATGGACCTGCTTCCACTTTTCTCCGATATCCTCGAATCCACAGACCGTCAATTACTCAATCATTCGAGCCGAGTGAGTTTCCATGCTACGTTGATGGCCAGCCGACTCAACCTTACCGTCTCCGAGCAAAAATCATTGGCCCTCGGAGCCTTTTTACATGACATAGGAAAGACCAGCCTGACATCGTATCGATTTGCAGATGACCAGATCCTTCCGTCCGGCGAAGCGTCCCTTTGTAAAGAACACTCCGACAGAGGCGCGCGGATGATTGCGTCGTTGGGTTTACCGATTGAGGTGGGGCAAATCGTCGCATCCCATCACGAGCGCTGGGATGGGCAAGGATACCCTCGCGGACTTCGAGGCACGGAGATTCCGTTAGCGGCTCGGATCGTCGGTATCGCCCAAACATTTGACCATTTGACCGCCGATGCACCCGGGCGCGTCGCCCTCCCGCTGGCGGCGGCAATCCGTCAGATCTCACTTCAATCTCATACTCATTTTGATCCGCTATTGCTGGAGCTCTTCATTCAGGTCGTGAAAGATTCTCCCGTTTCGTCTCCCGCCATGGACGTCGCTCCTGCAGCCTGATCTATTCATGCTCTTCCGCGATCAACTCGGCTGCCGCAGATCGAGTCTTTTGAGTAATCCTCTCCCCACCGAGCATACGCGCGATTTCACTTTCACGGCTCACGCCAGTCAACGAACGCACCGTCGCCACCGTCCGTCCTTTCACTTCCGATTTTTCGACGGAGAAATGATGTTGTGCCTGAGACGCGACCTGCGGGAGATGCGTGATGCACAACACTTGATGGTATCGGCCCAACTCTCTTAGCCGCTTCCCGATGGTAGCCGCGACCGCTCCTCCAACACCTGTATCGATCTCATCGAAGATCAAGATCGGCACATCATCGACGTCGGCAAGAACGGATTTCAACGCCAACATAATCCGCGATAGCTCGCCGCCGGATGCCACACGAGACATCGGCTTCAAAGGCTCGCCGGCATTGGTCGCCAGCAAAAACTCGATGCGATCGCTTCCATCAGGACCATAGTCGGATCCGCCCGGCATGACTTGGACCTGAAACTGCACTGATCCCATTTTTAGCGCACTGAGCTCTTTGTTAACCAATTTGGTCAACCGCTTGGCAGCTTCGGTCCGCTTCTCCGACAGCGAACCGGCCAACGCCAAGACGTTCTGTTGTTGTTCGTGAATCAGACGATCATACCGATCGAGCTCGCTGTCCGACCGTCGGAGTTGTTCCAGGTCTTGTTTCACTCGATGATGCGTTTCCAGGACGGCTTCGATGGTCCCCCCGTATTTCTTTTTCATCTTCTGGATGACAGCCAAACGATCTTCGATCACACTGAGTCGCATGGGGTCGGCATCCAATCCCTCTGCATACCCACGGAGAGACTCCGCGACTTCTTTCAGAAGTATTTTGGCTTCGGACGCAAACCGACCTGCGCCTTCCATCTGAGGATCGATATGAGAGAGTTCTCCCAACACACGCTCCACCGATACCAAATTTTCCAAGATACCGTGAGCATCACCTTGAATTCGCTCTTGAGCTTCCGATGCCAGCTCAGCCAAGCGCCGCGACGACCCCAACCGAAGACGTTCCGCTTGCAGCGACTCTTCCTCTCCTATACTGCAGGCAGCCTCAGTAAGTTCCGATTGTTGAAAATTCAACATGTCTTCCTGTTGAGCCCGCTGCTGCAGTCTAGCCGCCAGCTCGGCCCGTTCTTCCCGAAAACGGATCCAATCACGATGAATGGATCGATACTGAGACCGTAACTCCAACAGACGGCCAAAAGCATCCAGGACCTCAAGCTGAGCGGGGTTGGACAAGAGCGATTGCTGGTCGTGCTGGCCATGGATATCGATGAGCGTACCGGCAAACTCTTCCAGCGCATGGACCGGACTTAACACTCCATTGAGGTACACGCGATTTCTTCCTGAACGAGCGATGATGCGCTGAACGATGAGCTGAGAATCGTGCGGACCAAGTACCTCTCGGGCCCGCAGCCGTTGGAGGAGAGGATGTGTGGGAGGAATTTCGAACGACGCTTCAAGCTGGGCTTCGTCTTCACCGAATCGAATCTGGTCGCTTGAGGCTCGTCCACCTATAAGAAGAGCGACTGCATCGATTAAGAGCGACTTCCCGGTTCCCGTCTCTCCGGTGAACACGGTAAATCCTGAGTCCATGGTCAGACTCAGCCGCTCGATCACGGCAAAATTCGTGATGCGCAGCTCAATGAGCATAGCTGCAACCGCGGCGAGAACGAGCTAGTCGCAGAAGACTCATAAGGACACTGAACATCGCCGTGCGCAGTGAACGCATTGCTGAAACTCTAGATAGAGCGCTCGCTACGGGCCACTCAGCAAGCCACAGCCAGGAGAGGCCGTTCATCGACGTCAAGCGCCGTGTGGAACCCATGAGCAGGCCGGAGGCCTTGTCAGTATCGCGCGCTAAGCGGTTCCAGCATGCTGAGCGAGCAGTGAGTCGATCATTTCTTTGAACTGGCGTTTTGGCCTGGCACCCACCAATTTCTCCACCGGCTGACCGTTCTTAAAGAAAAGAATGGTGGGGATACTCATGACCTGGTAACGACCCGCCACCTCTGGATTCTCATCGGTGTTCAGTTTTCGAACCTTCAGCTTCCCAGCGTACTCTGTTGCCAACTCGTCGACGATGGGAGCCACCATTTGGCACGGGCCGCACCACACAGCCCAAAAATCCACCATCACAAGTTCGGAGGCTTTCATCACTTCGGCATCCCAAGTGGAATCTTCAACTTTCAAGGCGTCACCAGCCACGTCTGCTTCCTCCTTCAGGGGTTGAGTTCATACCTACTCGATTACCGTGGCATCGTACCCCACCACAGTTTTTAGTGTCAAACACGGATCACCGACGAACCTGTGCCGATACGTCGCCTGTCTCGGAAGCTTGTGGAGGAAGACCATAATGTCCTCCTGGGGCTGCCCAAGGAAGACCTCGCTCACCCCATAGGAGCGGGCTCAGTAACGTTCGCATCATGGCCGTGCCGGCGCTGTCAGTCCAACCAACTCCCGTGAGACTCAACATGAAGCTATACTGTTCGCGATCGGGGAATTTAAGGTAATACAACCCCAGCGACCAACACTTGCATGGATTCTGATAGAGCGCGACCACATCCAGTTCAGGACTTCTTCCACGCTTGATGTCGTAATAAGCCTTCGCCCCCAACGTCCAACCCCAAGGAGTGCGGAACGCACCGCCCATCGTAGCAAATTGAATCTCGCGCGTCGGAGCAAAGACCTCGTTAAACGAAATAGGGTTCCAAATATCGCCTCGCCTGACTCGATTGCCATCTCGGGTGTACCGTTGCCCCACTTCGAAATACCAATTGGTTCCTTCCTGGAACCGAAGGTCCGTGTTGAATTGACTGACTCCCGGCCGGTAGGGATCGACAAAGGCATCGATGGTCAGGTAGCGATTGATGGGCGGCCGCAATGCCCACGCCTGCGCCGCACGTCCGAACATCGGAGTGTCCAGCTGAGATATTCCGATTTGCGGTGGAAGGTTGTTGCCGATCACGGCCCGCATCCAGAGATCGGAAAACTTCCTGCCTTGGATGGGCACGGTAGCCGGCTGGAGCGGCTGAGTGAACGACCCTAAGAAAGGGGCGACTCCCGGCGTGAACTCCCTCGCCAGGGTTTGCACATCACCGACATGATAGCTCTGAGCCAACGTGAGATCGAGCCAGTTGAACGCATTTTTCTTGCCTGATTCCAGCACTCGACTGCGCAGCATATACGTGAAGAGATTTTTCTTGGGTAGGTCATCGACTTGATCGATTTGCGTCAACTTCGATTGATCGGTCGACGGCACGTATTCGTACGTGACGGAAGGTTCGACGGTATGCAAAAGACTGTTCCCGTCGGCAAGAGCGAATCGGCGTGCAACTTTCGTCGTGGCATCCACCCCCAACCAAAAAGTCTCTCGATGTTGCCCGTCATCCGATTGCGCTCCTCTGGTGTAATAGACCTCACGGAACTTCGCTTGCGGTCGAATCCTTATCACATGCCCAAATTGGATCCCATCCAGTGAAATACCCGGAACGACATTGATCCGATTGAGCGCAAATCCTTGATCCCGATAGAAATTGACGTAATTCGCTTCCATGCCCACTAAAACCGGAGAATTGAACAGTGCGACGTAAGGAAGGCTATAGCCGGCTTCCGGAAGACGCTGGAACGTATCCTTTCCTCCTGCTTGCAACGGTTGCAGATAGAGCCCCAGGAGATACAGGTTGCCGTAGGGCAAGCGCTGAGACAGCAACAGGTTTGATTCGCTGCTCGGTGAGGCGCGAAGTATCCCCGAATTACTCAGTTGTTGGAAATAGTTCGGATCGGTGACCAAATTGGCATTGGCTCGAAGCAGCAGCGTATCGGTGAGATATTGCGTATGGCTACCGACAAGAGACACGCGCGCCTTCTCAGCATCTTGTCCGGTGTCGGTGATGCCGGAGACGTTGGGAAGCTGCGTCTGTTGTAGGTAGCTGACATACCACTTACCCCGAGATCGCCGGTCCAAGGCGTACCGATACTCAAAATCCGACCCGTACCCTAAATCACTGTAATACGACGGCGTCACCGTCAGATCTTGACTCGGATTGATCGCCCAAAAAAATCCCTGTTTCACGTGGAAGCCGAATCGGTTGTCATAACTCGGGATCGGCATCAGAAATCCGGTTTGCCGTTTGGTCAATGGATAGGAGAAGGTGGGTAGCGGGATCGTGGGCATGTCTAATACGCAAAACCATCCTCCCTTGAATCCCAACGTATCCCCCATGGTCATATCCAAATCCTTGAACCGAAATCGCCATGCCGGCACTTCTCCATCTTGAGCATCACAATTCGTGAAGCTGCCCTCTTTGACACGGTAGTGGTATTCTGAAAATCTCTGCAGAAGGCGGCCGGATATCGATGAATTGGTCGTCAGAACGTAGAGCTGGCCATGCGTCGCAATACCGGCCTCAGTGTTGACATTGAGCACCATCCGCTCAGCCGTCACATCGGCCTGCGGGTCCGTCAAATGAACATGGCCGACGGCAGTAAGAATCCCCGGCAAGGCTTGAATGGTCGCATGGTCAGCCGTCATCTTAATCGCGCCCTGCTGTATCACGACCGATCCGTTCGCTTCGTAGATTTCTTGATCTTGTCGATAATCGATACGCTCGGCCGTGATATCGAGAGGAACGGATCCGGCGGGCGACGTTTCCGTACCCACTGGGGTATCTGCCGCGGATGCCGAAAATGGAAGAAGTGCCAAAGTGGTCGCGATGAGAACGAGCAGCCAGCGGACCCGCGCGCGAAGACCCGTCATGCTAGGAGGCTGTCCGACATTGCCCTTCGTAACGAGACGCAGGAGGCGGGACCAGATGCGAGACCGCAGGCGCGAAAAAACTGGAGGCGTATTCGCCGGAATACGCTGAGGATGTTTTCCGGCCGAGAACAACGCAGATGGTCCAGCATCGTTCGTCGGAGTAGAAGCGGCAATGTCGGACAGCCTCCTATCCACGAATCGGTGACAGCCCACAGCCACGCACAGCCGCTTTGATATCCCCGAGCAACATCAATGATCCGGCAATACAGATGAGATCGTGAGGCATGGCCCGGCTTTTGGCGGCCGTCAGCGCGTCCATGGGGAGGGCGGCCTCAAACACAGGCCCTTGCCATTCGTGCAGAGTGGCACGGAGTTCTTGGACCGTCGCAGACCGAGCGAGAGTCGCCTGCGTCAACACGATTTCCGATACGAACGGTAACAGCGGAGCGATAAATTCCCGCCGGTCTTTATCCCGCATCATGCCCCATACGAGGATAATCCGGGATGTGGGATGACTGATGGAAAAATCCTTGAGATACCCCGCGAGCGCATGCGCGGCGGCAGGATTGTGAGCGCCGTCGAGCACCACCTTGGGATCCTCGTCGATCGACTCCAGGCGGCCTTCCCAGGAGACCGTACGCAGGCCGTCACGGACAGCCCCCGCCTCGATGCCGATCCCGCCTCGACTCGCCGCTTCGAGAAGGGCCAGTGCACAAGCAGCATTGTCCCACTGGTGACGTCCTGCCAGCCCACAGATCAGATCATCAAACACCCGCGTCGCTCCTCGATATGTCAACCGCTCGGGGTGATGCCCATCGATACCAAAGTCCTGGCCAAGCTGCCACAGCGGAGCCGATCGCTCTTCGGCGATCCGTCGCAACACACGTTCAGCATCTCGCCCCATCCGTCCGATCACGACCGGCACACACGGCTTGATGATGCCCCCTTTTTCAAACGCGATCGCTTCTTCCGTTCGCCCCAAATATTCCTGATGATCCAAGCCGATCGTCGTGATCGCCGTGGCCAGCGGCTGCTCGACGACATTGGTTGCGTCGAACCGTCCACCCAACCCCACTTCCAATACCGCGACGTCGACTGCCGATTCCGCGAAATAGAGGACCGCCAGCGCCGTCGTCATCTCAAAAAACGTCGGCTCCAGATTATCCCGCAGCGCCTCCCGCAAACGGTGAATCAGCACCTGAACTCGATGCTCCGCAATCATGCACCCGTCCACACGAATCCGCTCCCGGAATTCGACGAGGTGGGGAGACGTATACAGCCCGACTCGCCGGCCTGAATGCTGAAGGACCGACGCAACCATCGCCGCTGTCGAACCCTTGCCGTTGGTCCCTCCGATATGAAGCACGCGAAGCGAGCGATGAGGATTGCCGACCCTGTCCAACAGAATCTGCATCGTCTCCAGGCCCAGCTTGATGCCGTGCTTCTGAAGCGCATACAGATACTCAATGACGGAGGAGTAGCTCATCGACAGCCGGAAGGACGCCGAGGACTAAAAATGATTCACGAGGGTGCCGACCGTCTCCTTGAGACGCTTGCGCTCGACG
>CAZPNQ010000151.1:0-8046 GCA_964587955.1 uncultured Nitrospira sp. | reverse complement strand
GGTATTTAGGCGTTCGCATCGTACGGAACATTTTCAGCTATATTGTCGGTATCAACCTAGTTTCCCACAGTCTGCTATTGTCCGTCGTCTCTCTTCAGCTTATCCAGAAGGTCGACCAAGTCAGCCGTGTACGTATGCGCACGTTGCAATGCCCTCATCCTGACGATACGTGAGCCTACGATTTCCTCCAACGCGTCATTGACAGTTCGCGAATGGTCCACAATCTCCATGATCCGGTCCGATTGCCCCGGAGCCTGTTCGATCAGGGCCGACACGAATTCCGGATCGACCGACGCCAGGCCTGACTTGTCGGCATAGCGCTTCAGCTGGGCATGAAGCGCCGCTGTATGCTTCCAAGAGTCGTTCAACGCATTCGCAACATCGCGCAAGCCGCAGAAATCTTCCTCAAACTGATCCCATACGGCTTTTTCCAATCCATGATGGTCGGCCAGGTAAATCTGACTCACCAAGTAGGCAGCGGCATACGCACCTTCGCCTTTCTTGCTCGCGATATTCCGGTAGGATGAGAGGACGAACTGGTGCTTTGCCTCCTGTATCCGCAGCGACGTGAATCCTATGTGCAACTCGTCACGCGCTTTCTCCAAGAACTTGATGCGTTCTTCCGTCTCTTTCTGAAACACATCGATATTCATCTGAGCCGCGTCGATTTTGGTTCCTTCCTGATGAAGAAGGTTGCGAACCGCACCACTATGAATCGAGTTGCAACCAACCGCGCTCATCAAGATTAGACTCATACCTATGACGTGTCGTGCGATCATGCAGGTCTCCTCCTCACTCTCAAGGATATGCTCATCGGCGCAAGGTACGCACGCCTTCGGCAAGCGACTGTACATCGCTAGAGGACAACGTGACGTCGATATCCAAGTATTGTTTAATGATCGCATTGATTCGACGAAGCGCTTCCACGTTGGTTCGGTAGTGATCGAACGCCGTAAGATCCAGCGTGGATGAGGCCAGTGACTTCTCCGCAACACGTTGCTCGATCCGTCCGATGAGCTCCGGCAGCTTCTGCAACAGGTTATTCATATCCCCTGCGCCGGCATGAAACACCACCTGCCCATCGGCCGCTTTTCGCTCCGGAAGATTTTTGAGCCGAATTTCATTGACCATTGAAATGACCTTCGCCCCCAGCACCTCGGCATCGGCCGTCACCACTTCAGCATCGGCCACATCGGTCACGTGAGGATTGGTCGAAGCCCATAGCAACGCCTGATCAAGCATCAGGCGCGTATGGATATAACGAGACCACTGTTGATGACGTTCGGTCACCTGTTTGACCAGCTCGCGATACTGCTGCATCAGTCGTTCACTCTCGGCATAGGCCTGGTCTTTGGTGATTAAGGCCTGCTTGACTTCGGGGGGAGTGGCGCAACCGACACACAGCAGCACACTGAGTGAAGCGACGAAGATGTGCGCCGATCTCATCGTGATTCCTCCTTCCGACTGATGTCGGAGACGATCATGCACGAAATACCAGGTACGCACTTACTGAGTTCTTATAAGGGGTGGCGCCAGAGTAGCGAGAGAACCATGTGAATGCAAGAGGAATATAAGGCAATACGTACCTTACCCATATGTAGTAATTGAAGTACGGCGATACCTATTAAGAGTCTCCTTCCTTGGGCATATCGTCGACAATTTCCTGGTAATAGGCATCCAGCATCCCCTTACGAGCCCGCTCCACGATGACCAATTGCCGCCGGTCAAAGGTAGTGGCACAGTACAAATACTCGAATTCTTGAGAGGAGCCCCGTTCGACATGCCATTGTTGTCCCCCTGGCCTTTCGAGCGTGACCTCTTTTGCGAGCTTCCGGTTATTCAACTGTTCCCAAGCCGATTGTGCCGACGGCCAGTGATTCTCGTAGAGTGGCACGTTGACACCGGCTGGTGACGTCGAAACAGTATCCGGATCGAAAAATTGTCCCTGATCCTGTTCCGGCCCTTCATCCCAGTTTAACGTCGCTGTCCCTCCCCGAGACAATACATAGAACGGACCGTCCTCCACCACCTCTTCGACCGTTCGATATCGGAAGGGGGCTGGGCGTTCGGCCGGTTGCAGCCCCCTGTTCGCCAGCGCACGCTGTAACGGCACTCTCCTGGCCAACTGCCGGGTTTTTTCACTCACAATCATGACACCGGACGAATTCAAGACTTGGCACAGCCGGTCCAGTCGAACCCCAAGCCCGGTCCGCTGTTCGAATGCCACCTGCTGCGAGAGATTGGGTTCGCGTTCAAAGGTTCGCCAATGCTGGCTCGGAAGCCCAAGGTCTTGTTCAGCCTGCACCAGCGCATGGGTCGTCACCACGAGATCGTACGAACCCGAGAGCTGCTCGGTTTCTGCATCTACGCACTCAAAGCGCAGATTGCGCAACCCAAGCTCGTTGGCCCTTTTCTGTGCGACGGCGACGGAAGCAGATGACCGGTCAACACCCACAAAATTTTTCTCCGGGAAGAGGTAGGCATAGAAGGTCGTCAGCACTCCGATGCCGCAGCCAAAATCGAGGATATGGTTCGCGTGGCGGAAGTGAGCCGCAGTCCGCCAACCGATCTCTTCGTAATATTCATAGCGTTGGCTATAGAGGACACGGTAGATCCTTGATTGTGCCGCCAGGTCATAAAAAGCAATTTCGTCATGACCGTCCCCGCTACGTTTTCGCTCGATGTGAAGAGCGAGTTGCTTGAGCTCGTCCGCTGAGAAGTGTTGCTTCTGCCACGCGAAGTAATCACGGTCCGATGTGAAGTGCCGGAGTCCCCACCACGCAAGATGCTCGCGAAGCGATTCCTGTAGCGATTCATCAGCCATATTGATGCGCTTGCTCAAAACGTTTCCCGGCAAGGCCGCAAGGAGGCGCACGATGAGACGAATAAGGAGCATCACGTTCGTACGCGCCGGCGAGGTCCACGACGCGAAGAATAATGAGCATCACGTTTGTGGACGCCGCCGAGCCGGCGGTGTCTTCGTGAGCCGGCAGTGTCTTAAGGACGAGACGTAACCTTTTTCACCCGCCCACCCCCAGCAGCCGGAGCAGCTCTCCCCCGCTGAGGGTACGTTGAGTGGTTCGAACGACTGAGAACGAAGCCGGGGAGCGTTTTCAGCAAGCGATCACGGTCGCTTCAGCATGATGGCATCAAAGTACGTGTCCGGCACCGGATGGGGAAGCCGAAGCTGCCCCGATCCGAACGCCACATATTTCTCGCAGGTCAGCTGCTCCAGACCGATCGGGCCCTTCGCATGCAATTTGCCCACGCTCAGCCCCACATCGCTTCCACTCCCGAAACTATCGCCGGCATGGAGCCTGGTTGACGCATTCACCAGTACCGCGCCGGCATCGACTTCCCTGGTGAATCGCATGGCGGACTCGTAGTGAGTGGTGGCGATTCCCGCGGTGAGACAGGGGCCATGGGTTCTGATGTGGGTCAGCGCCTCATCCAGGTTTTCGACCATTTTGACAGCCAGGGTCGGACCGGTGAACTGGGTACGCCAATCCGCATCCGTCGCCGGAATGATCGAGGTGTGTCCGGTCATCGCCATTTGCCCCATAAGCGCGACCGTCTTCGGACATGCATGCACTTCGACCTTGAATTGATCCAGTAGGCGGTTGATCAACGGGGGCAAGAATTGCCGTCCCACGATCTGCTGGACCAGCAAGGTATCCAGCGAATTGGGCGCTCCCGCCTGCTGGACTTTCGAGTTGATGACCAGGTTTTGCGCGACTGAAATATCGGGGGCCTCATCGACGTAAAAATGCGTGAGTCCACCATCATCGCAGAGAACCGGGACCTTGGCTTGCTCCGCAGCGATCTTTCGTAAGCCGCCTCCGCCGCGTATGATCAGCGCGTCGAGGATTTTCCCGGATCGCATCAGGTCGAGTGCGACTTCTTTCTCGTGGCGATCGATGAGCACCCAGGATCCGGGAGGTATGCCGTTCTCCGTTGCCGCCTCACGAAATCGTGCCTCTATCGCCCGATGCGTCAACATCCATTCCGAGGCGCCGCGAAAGATACAGAGGTTGCCTGATTTCAGACAGAGAGCGATCGACTCCACCGTGACGAGCGGACCCCGTTCGGAAATCACACCGATTACCCCGATCGGCGCCCTTACCCTGGAGACTTGCAGCCCGTCCGGTCGTTCCTGTCTCGATGTCACCGCGCCGACGGGGTCCGGCAGGTCGGCAATGAAATGCAGCCGCTCGACGATCTCCTTCATCTGGTCGGCCGTCAAACGGACGCGCGCCACGGCGGCTTTCATCCGATCCTTCGTGTCCGCATTCTCAAAGGACTTTCCCACCGCTTCGACATCTTTGGTGTTTTCGGCAAGAATGACCGATTCGTCTGCGGCAATTCGATCGGCAATGGCATGTAGTGCCCTCGTCTTCACGGGACCCGGAAGGAGTGCCAGATCGACCGCTACGGTCTTACACTCTTTCAAGAGCTTATCGAGATATAACTTGACCGGAACTTCAATCGCCATAGAGGTCGTGTTCCAAGACTAAGGGATCCGACGAAGCGTTCTAATGACTCGTTGCAATCAACCCATCTCCCTGAGACAATGATATCCAATTCAGCGCGACGGACTATACCACGCATTTTTTTCATGAGTAAATAACCGAAAGCCTCGCAGTTCGACCTGCTACACTTGGATCGTAGGATGGCGAATGAGTGCTGGCTCGCGTTGGCGCAAAAGAAAGGAAGAGCGATGCGCTCATTAGTTCGGATCAATGGACGTCATCTCAGGCTGGCTGTTTGCGTGTTCCTGGCGGCGGCCTCATTGGGAGCTTGCGCTCGACTGAAACCGGTGACTTCTCTCAGTCCCCCGACGCAAGCCACGCCCGAACAAGCAGCCGACCGCGAGCGGGAAAACCACCCTCCCAAGACCGTACAGGCTCGGCCCAACGACAACAATTCTCAACCATGCTTGGTCAATTTCGACAATGAAGCCGCACTGGAGCATGTCTTTGGCCAAGCCCGATCGACGCTGGCATACAGAACGAGCCGAATCGGGTTCGGGCCCTTGCAGATGTGCGATTCGTCGAAACATAGCGATTGCTGGGCCTACCGCCAACGTTGTTCACGAAGCGATGTCAATTTCGACACCATCGGCCACACGCATTTCCATTTGAACATGGAAACGGGAATCGAATGCTACACCCTTCCAGACCCCGGTGACGGTCTCGGTAAAGGGTTCGGCAAACTGGTGGACTTTAAGTGCAGTGATGTCGATTGGACGAAGACTCCCCGCGTCCTGTCATCCCACGATCAGAATCAGTGGATCAAAATCTGGGCCGGTCATGTCGACAGTCATGCGCCGATGTATTTTGACCTGGAATCGATTACGATACTGCCGGATACTTCGATTCAACTCTGGTTCCGGAAGCGCGATGGAACCTGGTGGTACTGGCCCGAGCTGAAAGCCGGCAGCAGCTGGAAGGTCGGTGAGCATGTGCGCGAAGTGTCGGAGGTTCGCATCCGTGGATCCAAGTCGGGACGAGCCAGTTCCTATATCATCGGCTCGGTAGTCGTTCGAGATTAACGGGATGCTGAAAAGGTCTGCCAGCTGCGTTCTCGCATCACGTTGAAACAGGTGAAGCGTATCTCGTGAAGCCCGCTTCGCCGACTCAGCGAGGCGAGCGTGAAGCGAAAATAGAACAGAGGGAAAGCCTCCTGGGTACTGCGGCCTTGCCCGTGGAAAGGCGCGTCTTGGTGCGCCGGGGTCGGGTGGGTGGGATAAGGAGCCTTTTTGAGCATCCCGCGAATTGCAAAGCAAATGATGCTATTCATACTGTACCGCGAGGGGTCTCTGTCGCCGAAGAAACGGCGGACAGCGATCGGCGCTTTCCCTGGCGGGCTAGCACGGCGGCAAGCCAAGCCCACACCCCCACCACGGGAATCAATGCCCAAGCGATGTGAGTCGGCGTGGCGCCGAGGGCCTTCACCGCCGTCACCAGCCAAGCGGTGGAGGCGTCACCTCCGCGCGAAATCGCCGTATCGATGAAGTTCTTGGCCTTATATTTTTCTTCGCGACTGACAACCGTGAAGAGAACCTCCCGTGCCGGCTTCGACAGCGCATATTCCCCCACCCTGCGCAACACAGAAAAGACAACATAGACAGCGAGGCTCGGCCACAAGGCGATCCCGAGAAATCCCAACAGGCTGATCGCCGGTAAGAACAATAATGCCGCCACGAGACCACACCGGCTGACGAGCCTTCTGGTAATAAACACCTGCGTGAGCCAGGTCAATAAGTTCGTCGTAAAATCCAGCGTGGAAAAGAGCCTCGTACGAGCTTCCGGTTGATCGAAATATTCTGAGACCAGGCGCGTCTGCTCGAAATAGAGGACCGTGGCGGTCATCGTCAGGATCACCAGATAGCCGCAGATCCCAAGCAGGTAGGGCGACGAAAAGGTGAGCCGGACGCCCGCGAGAAAGCCGCCACGGAGCGGCGCACCCTGCTGTGGCTGATGGTGGAAAGTCTGTGTCCTCCCCCATCGCTCCAATCGATACACGCATCCTATGCAAGCCCCTAAAAACAGGCTCGAGGTCACCATCAGCACCGGAATCGGAAACATAAACGTGAGGCCCGTGGTGAAGAGCGGGCCGAGCAAGGCTCCGCTACTTCCTCCGGCGGCGATCACTCCGAATAGCCGCGCCCCCTGCTCCGGGGTAAACAGATCGGCCATGAAGCTCCAGAAGACCGACACGATGAATAAATTGAACACCGACAGCCATACAAAAAACCCGCGAGCCACCCACTCCGGATGCAGATGGCTCGTCATCAACACATAGAAAGCCAACAGATTCGTGATAAAGAACGCGTACACGGTCAGCAACAGCCGGTAACGTGAACATCGTGCCGAGAGCCACCCGAATAGCGGCGTGGCAGCCAACATGGTGAGGAATGTCGCGGTCATCATCCAAGGAAGATGCTTCAATCCTCCTTCGATGGCCATTTCGTCTCGCACCGGACGGAGAATGGAGTAGCCGCACAGGAGACAGAAAAAATAGACGAAGGCCCAAGCCAACGGAAACAATTCTTCCCGCTTCGCGCCGAGGGAGCTAGCCCATTGCGTCAGTATCGATCGATCCGGTTCACCCATCGACCTGCAGTGTAGCAGGTGTGCTTTCACCTGCAAGCGGCAGATCTGTTAGAATGCGCGGGGCCGTGCGGCATTTTAGGCCACATTCATGAAGAATGTGGCCTAGGGAGAGAACCCCTATGATTGACCTTCGCAGCGACACCGTGACCAAGCCGACGGACGAGATGCGTAAAGCCATGGCGCGTGCCGAGGTCGGCGATGACGTCTATGGCGAAGACCCGACCGTCAATCGTCTCCAAGACATGGCGGCCGCCATGCTCGGCAAGCGATTCGCGCTCTTCGTCCCCTCCGGCACCATGGCCAATCAACTGGCCATCCGATCGCATACTCAACCGGGGCAGGAAATTATCGTCGAGAGCAAGAGCCATGTCGTTCGCTATGAACAGGGGGCAGCCGGCGCACTGGCCGGCGTGCAACTCCACTGGGTGACCGGTGAGCGGGGCATCATGACTGCAGAGCAGGTAGAACTCGCCATCAGACCGAACGATCCGCACAGCATCACGACGGCCTTGATTTGCATCGAAAACACGCACAATGCCGGAGGCGGCACCATCTATCCGCTCTCCACGATCGAAAAAATCCGAGCCCTCGCCGTGAGACATGGCATTCCCATGCATCTCGACGGGGCCAGGCTTTTCAATGCCGTCGCCGCCACCACCTTGCCTCCGACGGTGTACGCGCAACACTTCGAAACCGTCTCCCTCTGCCTATCGAAAGGCCTGGGAGCCCCCGTTGGATCGCTGCTGATCTCCAACGACCAACGACTCATGGATCGCGCTCGCCGCTTCCGCCGGATGTATGGAGGCGCGATGCGCCAAGCGGGCATCCTGGCCGCCGCCGGCATCTACGCGTTGGAACGGCATGTCGCTCGGCTCAAGACCGACCACGACCATGCAAAAAAACTGGCTCGGCTGCTGCAGCCAATTCCCGC
>CAZPNQ010000150.1:0-8087 GCA_964587955.1 uncultured Nitrospira sp. | reverse complement strand
TTTCTTGAGGAGCAGCTATGAGCGGAACACCATCGCCGATTCTAGTCACAGGGGCAGCGGGATTCATCGGATTTCATGTGGCCATGCGCCTTTTGGACCGTGGCGACCATGTGATCGGCCTGGACAATATCAACGACTACTACGATGTGCGACTGAAGCAGGCCCGGCTCGCCCAATTGACGCCACATGAACGGTTTAGTTTCGTCAAGCTCGATCTTTCCAATCGACAGGGTATGCGGGATCTTTTTGCCGGTGAACCGATACGGCGCGTGGTTCATCTCGCTGCGCAGGCAGGTGTCCGCTATTCCCTGGTCAATCCTCACGCCTATACCGAAAGCAACATCGAAGGGTTCATCAACATTTTAGAAGGCTGCCGGCGGAGCAACATCGAGCACGTGGTCTATGCCTCATCCAGTTCTGTTTACGGGGGAAACACCCATATGCCGTTCTCCATCCATGACAACGTGGACCATCCGGTTTCGCTGTATGCCGCTACTAAAAAGGCGAATGAGTTGATGGCTCACTGTTATGCGCATCTGTATCGACTACCCTGCACAGGTCTTCGCTTTTTTACCGTCTATGGGCCCTGGGGACGACCTGACATGGCTCTCTTCATCTTTACGAAGGCCATCTTGGAGGGCAAACCGATCGAAGTCTTTAACCATGGCCTGATGAAACGCGATTTCACCTATGTGGACGACATCGTCGAGGGTGTTATCCGAATCCTTGATCACCCAGCCACGGCCGATCCGACATGGTCTGGAGACCGGCCGACACCGGGGACCAGCTCGGCTCCGGCGCGAATCTACAACATCGGCAATCACCAGCCGGTTGAACTGCAGCACTTTATCGAGGTTCTGGAGCGCGCGTTAGATAAGAAAGCGGAGAAGAGACTGATGCCGATACAACCGGGAGACGTCCCTGCGACCTACGCCGATATCGACGATCTCACCAGCGACGTCGGATTCAAGCCCACCACATCGATCGAAGTGGGTATTCCTCGTTTCGTGAAGTGGTATCGCGAGTTCTACAGGGTCTGACGAGGCGGACGGCGCGACGAAAAAGGAGCGGCACGTCTGGGCGCGCCGGCGAGGTCCACGCCATGCCGAATAAGGCATGGCACGTTTTGTGGACGCCCGCGAGAGCGCCGCTGAAGGACTTTTTTCAATAGTTTGCTAGAAACAACCAACGGGTACGAATCCCGTGCCAAACAGCCTCGACAGTGCGATATAGCGCGTATTATCGTAAAAAGAGTAGCTTGGCGTCCGCTGAGCGCGCCCGCTGATATCTCCCCCATAGGAAGGGTCGGATCCAAAAAACATCCCGCCACGGGTTTTCTGCACCAGCTGTATCCATTCCATATATAACGAGCACACTTCGGCCTGTGCCGAACCGGAAGACGTATTACTTGCATACCAGTCACGCGCCCAATCCGGCACTTGACGACCTCCCGTTCCAGGATTGCGTTCCTGGTAGTAAGGCACCTCATAAGAAGGTTCGCTGGTGGTCGTGGTTCGAGGAGTCGTCGGCATATTCTCCAAATTGGGCACGACCGAAAGCGGCTTGAGCACCATGGCTTCGCAGCCCGTCTTTTCCTTGTTGGTATAGATTGAACTGCCATCTGCTTGAGGGCATTTCCAGGTCGTATCCGATCCAGAGAGAGTGCCTGAGAATACCGGAGCAGTGCAAAACACCGCCAGCATCACAGCTAAGAAAGGAACCATCCGGGTTAGCCACATGGGGTACCTCCAAGGTCGTGTTGCGAAGGCATTCAAGGCCTAGTCACTCGTAGCTAGTCGTGTGAATCTGTGCGCACACCCTACGCAATACTTTATTCCTTGGTCTATGCCTCTTTAGAGGGGAAATCCAAGCTGCAACGGATCTAGAAAGAAGTTGATTGCAGATCTTTTTCCGCTTTGTTTTTGAAACTACAAGCGGCTCTCCCCCGACACCGGTAGCATTCCAAGGACGCTGAATTCCGGGAGGGAGTGCCCGGCTGGCGTCATCCTTTACCTTGTCCCTGCCGGTGGCCTCAGGTATCCTGCGTATCTCTTCACGGTGACCGTGATCCGGTGTCGCAAATGAAAAGCTATCGGTTGCCAAGGGCACCATTCGCGGGAATGAATCACTGCAAGAAAGCGACTTGAAGACTCGACATGACTGACTACAGCGTGCTTGGCAATTTGCTGCTTATTTATACCGTCTCCATTGCAGTGGTCTTTCTGTTTCATCAGTTTCGACTCCCATCTATTGCCGGTTTTCTCGTCGCCGGCGCGTTGATCGGTCCTCATGGGCTCAATTTGATTTCAGATGTCGCAACGGTGCAAGTGCTCGCGGAGATCGGTATCGTTCTGCTTCTCTTTACCATCGGCATCGAATTCTCATTGAGGCAACTGACCTCACTTCGTCAGCTGCTCTTGATTGCTGCTCCAATTCAAGTCGGTGGGGTCATCGCCATCGCATGGCTTGGCGGTACCCTAGCGGGACTACCGACACCTCAAGCGATCTTTTGGGGGTTTCTCCTCTCACTCAGCAGCACCGCGATTGTGTTGAAAGCGTTAGCCGCCAGTGGAGACAGCGATTCACCTCATGGGCGTGCCACCATCGGGATCTTGATCTTCCAGGACTTGGCCGTTGTTCCCATGATCTTGTTGACGCCCATTCTGGCCAGCCACGGGGAGGGGACGCTCACCCCAGTGCTGTTCTCGTTGGTAAAATCGATGGTGGTGGTCGCGTGCATTGTCGCAGCCGCATGGTATGTGGTTCCGAAATTACTCGACCACATCGTTCGCAGCCGAAGCCGAGAACTCTTTCTACTGACCATCATTGTCATGTGCCTCGGCATCGCTTGGTTGACGTCTCTCGGGGGGCTGTCGCTCGCTTTGGGAGCTTTCATCGCTGGGCTCGTGATTTCCGAATCGGAGTACAGTCATCAGGCCATCGCCGAAGTGCTGCCGTTTCGAGACAGTTTCAATAGCCTGTTTTTCGTCTCCATCGGCATCCTGATGGATTGGCACATCTTGCTGGAGTATCCGCTCGCCGTAACCGGCGTCTTACTCGTCGTATTGCTCGTCAAGTTCGCCGCTGGAACGGGAGCCGTGTTAGCGGTTTCCGTGCCGCCCCGTTCAGCCGTCATGACGGGAATCGCCCTCGCACAGGTCGGTGAGTTCAGTTTTATCCTGGCTCAAGTCGGTCTGGAGGAAAAGCTTTTGTCCGGGTCGCCATACCAAATCTTTCTGGCGGTTTCGGTCTGCTCCATGATCATCACGCCGCTTTTGATGCAGGTCTCTCCGCATCTCGCGCGACGGATTGAAGCCGTACAACGGCTTCATCATTGGTTCCCCGGGCAGACGACGGCCCATGTGCTCGAAGCAGAGAGGCGGCATTTACGCATCAAAGACCATGTGATTATCGTGGGATATGGGCTCAATGGACGCAATCTGGCTCGTGTATTGGGCGAGACGGAAGTGCCTTACATCGCGTTGGATTTGGACGGGGACATTGTGCGCCGAGAAGCAGCTCACGGTCTGCCGCTGTACTACGGAGATGCGACGAATCCGAATGTCCTGAGGCACGTGAAAATCGAAGACGCGCGGGTCCTGGTTGTCGCGATCTCCGATCCGTTCATGGCCCGCAGAACCGTGCAGGTCGCTCGGGGCTTGAACCAAAAACTTCACATCGTGGTTCGGACACGCTATTTGCGTGAGCTGGAAGAATTACACCAGTTGGGCGTGGACGATGTGGTGCCGGAAGAATTTGAAACATCGATTGAAATCTTTGCGCTCGTCCTCCGCACCTACAACATGCCGCAAGATTTCATTATGCGAAAGGCTGAACAGGTTCGCCGCGAGGGATACGAACTCTTACGCCGCAGCGAGCTTCCCGAACTGGCTCACCATCTTCGTGGCGGCACCCTCACCGATGTCGAAGTGGAGACGTGCCGAATCGAGGAGGATTCACCGGCGGCCGGAAAGACGATCGCTCAACTGGCCTTGCGGCCGCGAATCGGAACGTCGATCATCGCCTTGACTAGAAACGGCATCACGGAATCCAATCCGCCCGAAAAAACAAAACTCATCGCCGGTGACATTGTAGTACTGCTGGGAACACGCGATCAGATCAGTCGAGCCATGGGATTTATTTTGGCCAGTGAACCCGAAGCTTAGGAGCCTGTCCGACATTGACCTTTCTACTGTGGCGAACGATGTACCGATATCTGCTTTGTTCTCGGCCGCGCATCTGCCGGCACCTCCTTCGCCGCGTCACGAAGGCAATGTCGGACAGGCTCCTAGCGTCCCGTCATAGCTTGGTAGGCTTCCTCTAGTGTGCCGACTTGAACGAGCTGCACTCTCCTTCGAGACGCAACATCCAAGGTGCCTACCCAATCCGGGGTGAGCGGTTGATCCCGAGGGACGAGGATCGTCCGATAATGCGCATTCGCGGCAGCCTCGACTTTCACAGGCAATCCTCCTACCACATCGAGACGACCGTCCGGTGCGACCTGGCCGGTGAGAGCAACGTCCGATTTGATCGCATCTCCTCGATACGCTGCCATAATCGCCACTGCCACGGCGGCACTTGCGCTCATCCCGTCGGTCAAGGACGTCGTAGAGCGATTTTTGATCGTAATCAACCAATCATGACCGCTGTCACCCACAGCCTGGGTTGCAGCACGCACGGCGCGGCGGGCTCCCTCCTTCCATTCTTCACCGACAAGGGATCCTCCTCCCAGATTGACTTCATTGAACTGCACGGTAGGACCGCCGTGCGCGGCAACATGATCCAGCTGGACCAAGATGTAGTTCACGACACCGGGAAGACCTTCACCCTGTATACCCAAAGTCGGGACAGAGATGATTTTGGAGTTGCCGGCGTAAGACGGTATGGCGGGCATAACCGCCACCACCAGCATGACCACCAGCCGAAAGAGTGAGATCAGCTTCGCCACCGGAGCGTCACTCGTTCTTTGAGGGGATGATCGAAAGGCCGGCCGGTTTGTACTGACGCTTGATGAGCGGCTTTCAATTTATAATACCATTTCGCCGGCATATCGGCATCACCGAGAAACATCGACGAAGGTTTGTGGCGAAGCCCCACGGCCAGATGCTTCATTGCCCGCTCATCCTGGCTGAGAAACATTTTTGTCAATGTACGGAAAATAAAATTGCCGAACGGAAGCCAATGAAGCCCACGCCAATAGGCGGAAAAATCGATGCGACACTCCATATCCGACACAGGCGTGGCCATCAATCGATTGGCAAGCCACGCTCTTCCGCATTGCATCAATTCCACACGCTGATTCGGCAGCAGAAAGTCGATGGTGGTGGTGAGCGGCCCTCCATAGATGCGTTCCATCCAATGAAACGGACCGCTGTTCTTCGCCGGCCTGTGTGCGGTCATCCGAAAGCCGTTGGGAATCGGTTCAAAGATCTTCGTCTTTTCCTGCATGCGCGCATCACTGCGCCACCAAGAATGAACGTAGGGTCCATGAACGGGGTCGATGAGCCCGATGACACCATCGTCGGGGGTGCAACTGTAGGTCAACGATATGTGAAACGATTGTCGAGGCTCAGATGGCAACGGCATGAGCGGGACCGGCGGCAACGGATCGATAAGACCTCGTTCGTCCGCGAGATACAGCCAAATCATGCCGTCCCTTTCTTCAGCCGGATAGGTCGAGATGCCTATCTTGTCGGTTTGTAAGCTCCCCTGCTCGGGGAGGGCAGGAATGCACCGACAGCGCCCCTTCAAGTCGAATTGCCACCCATGATACGAACATTCCACTCGTTCGCCGTCGAACCGTCCGAATGACAGCGGCATACCACGGTGCGGACAGATATCGCGCATCGCCGCGAGGCCACCGGCTCGATCACGGCAGAGGACGATCGGCAAACTCAACATCTGCAGCCCTTTCATCGTACCCGGGCGCAGGGTGTGACTAGGTAAGGCTGGGTACCAGAACCCAAAGAGCGGAGCGCTTCTGGACGATACGACTTCCGGTGATGGCTGTTCGATCATGAGGGTCATTACGATTAGGAAGGAAACTCGCGAGACGGGTATGACAATGACTTTCGAATATAACGGGGAGATGAAGATAGGTCAAGCAATGCCACGCGGTAGCATAGTCATCCCGTTTCTTGACACCCCAAGACTCACAGACTATTCTGTTCGTGCGCAGATGTGAAAATTGTCGGAGGAAAGAGTTGAGGTTCAGGGCAAGGATTCAATTGGGCCTTCGGGAGTTAAACCGATGCAAGCTGATGTGACGCTCGACACATTGGGGTATTTTTGTCCGATGCCGATCATTCTGACATCCAAGAAAATCAAAGAATTGACATTGGGACAGGTCTTAGAAGTCGTTTCCGATGATGAGGGCATCAAAAAAGACATGCCGGCTTGGTGCGAAACCACGGGCCATCAAATGATGGGCTTGAAAGAGGAACAAGCAAAGTCGGGTCGGATCTATAAGGCCTTCGTCAAGAAGGCGAAATAGCCTGACTCTGTAAAAAGGACGGGATAAGCCGGAAGGACAGTCATCAGTCCTCCGGCTTTGTCGTTTGTGCTCGCGGAGCTTATGGATCGAATCGTCGAATGTGTCCCCAACTTCAGTGAAGGTCGGGATCGAAGAACTGTTCAGATCTTGATCGATAGCGTCAATTCGACAGACGGCGTGGCTCTCCTCAACCACTCGACAGACGCCGACCACCATCGGTCGGTGCTGACTTTTTGTGGAGCTCCGGAGGCGATCATTGAAGCGGCTTTTCGCGTTATTCGAGTCGCCACGGAGCTCATCGACCTGCGTACACATGTCGGGGTACACCCTCGCGTAGGAGCGACGGATGTCGTGCCGTTTATCCCTATCAGGGGTGTGACAATGCAAGACTGCGTCCAGCTTGCCAGACGGCTAGGAGAGCGTGTCGGACGTGAACTGGAGATCCCTGTTTTCTTGTACGAACGGGCCGCAGGTCGTGCCGACCACGTTCCATTAGAAGCGGTCAGACGAGGAGGGCTCGACGGCCTGGCGTTCCGCATGGAGTCGGACCCTGGCTGGATTCCCGACTTCGGTCCTCCCCGGCTGCATCAAAGCGCAGGAGCGATCGCGATCGGGGCCCGGCCTCCGCTGATCGCCTACAACGTGAATCTTTGTTCGACGGACATCGATCAGGCCCGGGCCATCGCCCGGTCCGTCCGCCACTCCAACGGAGGATTACCCCATGTAAAGGCGATCGGGGTAGAGCTATCCAGTCGCGGTATGGTGCAGGTCGCTATGAATTTGACTGACTACCTCATAACACCGATCCTGACCGCATTTCAGACGGTAAAGGCCGAGGCTGACAAACGCGATATTGAGGTGGCAGGAAGTGAATTGGTCGGCCTAGCCCCACAAGCGGCGTTACACCAGACGGCAGCTGCCTCGCTGCAGCTCGATCGATTCGACTCCAGTCAGGTCCTTGAAACGCGAATGGCTGAGGTGATGTTCAGCCAGAAAGAATCGGAGCACACCGTCTCACATTTCCTGGCAGCGGTTGCTGATGCCAAACCGACCCCGGCGGGGGGCAGTGTGGCTGCATTGGTGGGGGCCTTAGCAGCTTCCTTAGGGGTATTGGGAGCACGTCTTGGTGGACAATCCGACAGAGAACAGCGCCTACTCGAGCTATGCCGGCAGCTCCATCGGCTTGTGCAAACGGATTCGGACGTCTACAGCGGGCTGATGGATGCCTACAAGATTCCCAAACAACGTTCCGACCGTCTTCAGGCCATTTCGATTGCACTCCAACGGGCCACAGAAGTGCCTTTGGAAATCGCGGAGCTGTCCTGCGAGGTGGGGCGGTTCCTTCATGCATTGCGCGAGGGAACTAAACCGACCGTTCAGTCAGACCTCACGGTAGGCCTGACCATAGCCATTGCAGCAGCTCAAGCCAGTCTGGTCACAGTCAACACCAACGTAAATACACAACGAAATCAGAATCTTATCGATGTGATGCGACTCAGAATTGCAAGAGCCATGGAAAGCCTTGAGGATCTCAAGGTGTTATGCTAGACTCCGGCGCCGTTTATTGAAAACCGTAAGCAGCAGGCCCACTTGG
>CAZPNQ010000149.1:0-8163 GCA_964587955.1 uncultured Nitrospira sp. | reverse complement strand
ATCCAGCCTTTGTGGGAATCCATCGGATCCACACTCACGGCAATCACCTTTACTCCCCGCTTTTTGAATTCCGGCGTGATTTTGGCGACGGTCCCCAACTCCGTCGTACAAACGGGAGTGTAGTCCTTAGGGTGTGAAAAGAGAATCCCCCAACTGTTGCCCAGCCATTCGTGAAAATTGATCGTACCCTCTGTCGTGTCCGCCGTGAAGTTCGGCGCATCGTCGCCCAATCGTATTGCCATGACATCCCCCTCCTTGTATCGCGATCACCTACAGTCAGATACTATTATCGACGTACAATACTGTGCCGCAGCGGGCCAGTTCAAGGGGCATGCGCCAAGATCAAGGCTGAGACAAACAGTGATCCTCCTAAATCTTGAACCTCAACCGGACTCTCTTCCCTGCTTAAGTTTCGTAATGTCCTTACCGATATGGCTCATGAGGCCTTTTCACAAGACGCCACGCATGGACAACACCACCACATCGCGTACAAAATTACATATCTCCAAGGACCCCATGTACGTCATGCTCCGTGAAGGCTGCATCAAGGAGTTCAACGTCAAGAAGGCTGCCGGAGACACATGCGATCTTCGGGGGTGTGACCTGCGAGGTCTGGATCTTCGAGGCCTGGATGCCGACGGGCTGGATTTCAGCGACTGCTATTTTCGGCAATCCGATCTCAGAGGGATCGACTTGAGTAAAGCCAAATTGGACGGAGCCAGCATCAATGCATGCAAAATTTCGGGCGTTCTCTTTCCCGCGGATTTGAGCGCCTCTGAGATTGAGCTGTCTCTCCTTCACGGAACGCGGATGCGGTACAGTGTGCCGTACCGGCCAGAAGGTCAACTTCACGCTTAACCTTGACCTCAACCTTAACCTTATCATTCAAAGCCCGGCGGATAGGGACAACTGAGTCCGTACTATCTCGTGACCCGCTTCAGCAGCACCCGCATCGAGAACAGTGATTCGTTCCTCTGTGAGCTTTCCACCCTCCAGGAGATGGCGGCGGATCGCTTCAGCGCGCTGATGGCCTAGCGTGTCCAATTCGCTTTGCGAGATCTGGATGGCCGCCGCAACGTGTCGCTTCATTTCTGCCACGGTCGGCTGCGTGGGTGCGGCCTGTGTCACGGATGGATCAGGCAGAGGCAGTTTCGCATAAAGTTTCTCAACCAAACGTTGCTCCTCTTTCGGCGACAGCTCCTGCTGATCCGGTTTCGCCCCGCTCATCGCGAAAAGCTGATCTCGAAGTTTCATCGTTTGAAGCACCGCCGTATCCAAAGTCGAATCGGTCGTTCCCTTGATATCGAGCCGAAGCCCCGCCCGCTCATCCAACGCTTTTTCCAATGCCTCGAGTTTTGCCAGTTCACTGTCTGCCAACGAGGCGCTGCCGGGTTGAAATCCGATAAATTGAAGATCTTCCTCGCTCCCACCGCCGGGCACGAGCTTACCCATTAACGCAAACGGCGACGCGACGACTTTTCCGAATAGATTGAGCAGCGTCGAGATGACGACCTTCCCATACTTGAAGTCCGGATCGTTGAGATTGCCGCGAATCGGCATATCGATCTCGATGAGCCCCTTACGATCCTTCAAAAGCCCCACGATCAGGGGAACGGGTAGCGACGTTGCGTCAGGACTATTCGACTTTTCACCGAACGTCAGTTGGTCGACATGCACGAGATTTTCCGCTTCCAACACTTTCTGCGACACTTTGTACTTCAAATCGAGCGACAATTTTCCCTTCGACAATCCATAGCCCACATACTTATCGCTGTAGGATCCGGCTTGCGTCAAATCCATCGCGCCGAGAGTCACGATCAAATCAGTGAAGGCGTCTTCACTCAACGGGTTGATCTTTCCGGCTATTTTGAGAGGAGCGGCTCGTCCAACTTTCCCCTTCAAGTTGACGTCAGCCTTCTTTAACTGCTTCGACGACAATCCCTTGATGGTCCCGCCGAACTCCGTGAGGCTCGTTCTCACGTTTGGTTCTACGGATAAATCCTGAAACCTGGCGGCCAATTTGATCAACTTGACCTGACCGATGGTGACGGGTACGGGATCACTTGCTTTGGCAGGCGATTTCTCGTCCTTTGGAACCGCCGTTTTATCGACAGGGGGAGAGGGGACGACGAGACGCGATAGATTGAGTTGTCCGTCGGAGTCCACGACGATGTGGGCGGATGGTTCTTGCCAGACAATCTCCCCGATCTGTACGACCGTTGGCTCGACATCCAGCGCAATCTGATTCACGTTCAACGCGTTCCACGTCAAGACATCGGTGAAGTCTTTGCGATCCGCGATCACCAGCTGATTGACTGCAAGCTTGCCCTGAAATTGCAGCATGGGATCGTTCGTGTGTTCCTTGGCAAAATGCACCGTTCCACTCAGATCGACCGCACCATCCAACACATCGGCATTGAGGAATCGATCCAAATACGGTTGAAAGGGATGAATTTTGATGTGCTCCACGCTCAGTTCCGTATCGGCTGTCAGAGGTTCGACTCCCATCTTTCCCTTCACATGAACGGAACCAGTCTCATTCAGTTTGAATGACAGGTCGACGGGAAGTGTTTTTTTGAACGGAATCTGAATGTCTTTCACGGTAACATTCATCGCATCCACATCCACGTGTCCGGGGCGTCCAAGGGTTCGGTCTTCGAAGGCAACCCCATAGTTTCGCAGCGCGACCTCATCCACCGTGATCGACCAGGGCTTCGCAGGTTTGACGTGCTCGTTTTCGGCAGCTGCAGGCCTTTCCGTTGTGCTGCCTCCTCCACCGACAGGCGTGAAGAGAGGCTGGAAATTGATGGTCCCGCTTGCATCCATCCAGGCCTCGACCCGGGCATCGGATGAATGCACCTGTCCGATATCGATGGTTTGTTTTTGCAGATCCAACTGAAACCCTTCTACTCCCAGGTTCGGAACGTTGACGACGGGATCAATGCCACCCCGTTCTACGATCGCGAGATTCTGAATCGATACCTTGCCGTTCTTGACTGTCGCCTGAGGAGACTGGCCACGAAGATCGAAGTGATACGACGCCGACAAACCGAATACGCCCTGTGGGATGTCAAATTGAAATTGGTCGCTGACAGCTTGGTAGAACGTCCGGAGTTTGATACCGGATACATTTACCTTGCCGTCCGACTCGACGGGTTCCAATGAAAAGGTCCCTTCCCAATCAACTTTTTCACCTTTTCCGAGCTCCGCCGTGAAGGCATAGACACTCTCGCTCTCTTGACTGCGAACGGTGCTGAAATTTCGGAGTAGGACATGGAACGGCACCACATCGATCAAGACCGGCCGCGATTTGGATTCATCCCGGTATTCCAGAATTCCTTCTTCAATCTCCAGTAGGTCGATCTCCACCGTCATCATCTTTTTGGGTTCCCCGGATGATGGGGGCGATTGTGGCACGGTGTCAGTCGGCGGGGGAGCCAACGACATCAGATTCATCTTTCCCTCCGCATTCACCTTTGCTTTTACGAACGGCATGACGATGCGGATCTCATCGAATGCCACCTTTTGCAAAAACAGCGTGGCCGCCCGCAGATTCACGAACAGCTCTTCAAAACCTAGGATCGGCGTCTCATTCTGCGCCAGTAATTCTAATCCATTCAGACGAAGGGAAAGGGCAAAGGGGTTGAATGCTGCCTCGCGGAGAACGATCGGATGCTTGATCTGTTCCGAGACCGTGGGAATGACGTACGATTTAATCAGATAGGGAAGCAGAAAAAACCCAACCAGCGAGTAGAGAGCAATCAGTCCCGCCAACGTCCCTACCAGCACTCGTGGTCGGAGGATCCGGCGCATGGAATATCAGACCTTTCGAGACATATGGGGAGATCAAATCGTACCCAAACTATAGGGGACACGAGCGTGGAATGTCTACTCACGTACCGACCTGCGATGGATGCGTCACATATTGATGCAGGCCGGTGAACTATCATGAAGAACGGTCAGACACCTCGCAAGCATCCTTCTGAGGACGGACTCACCCTGGTCCCATTTTCGTGCCCTGATTGCGGATGCGCTTCATGAAACAAGAGCTGGGCCGAAGAAAATGCCGTTTTTCATGTGTCGCAGTCGAAACAGGTCGTCGTGTTTTACAAGGAGCTCCTAAAGGCAGGGGGGCGACTACTACCATGTAAACGAACGAGACCTCATCCATCATCATCCAGGTCCCACACGGGCACGGGATGCCGCCGCCATTGCTGAGCAAGACGTGTTTCTGCAATGATGATTTGACTTGCCGGCGGGCGTCGTGACGACTTTCTTTACGTTTCTCTGACGACAATATGATATTCGACATTGCCATCATTCTTTTTCTCATTCTACTCAACGGCGTATTCGCAATGACAGAACTGGCCGTGGTGTCCTCGCGCAAACACCGTCTGGAGGCGAAAGCCGAGGCGGGAAACCGGTCAGCGAGAATAGCTCTGGATCTGAAGGAAGACCCCAGCAAATTTCTGTCCACTGTGCAGATCGGTATCACGCTCATCGGTATTTTCTCCGGCGCGTTCAGCGGCTTGATGCTGGCCGAACCGCTAGGTGCATATATCGCGGAGGTGTTCCCCGCGCTAGGGGATCGCGCCGATGACCTGGCGATTGGCTTAGTGGTTTCAGTGGTGACATATCTTTCCCTGGTGGTCGGTGAACTGGTGCCGAAGCAAATTGCACTGCGCTACGCCGACAGCGTGGCTATCGTCATTGCGGTACCGATTTATTGGCTTTCACGCCTGACCGAGCCGCTGGTGGGGCTGCTCGACACCTCCAACCGCTTTCTCCTTTCGTTGCTTGGTGTAACGCGTGAGGAAGAATCCACAGTCAGCGCCGAGGATGTCAAGGCGGCAATCGCCGAAGGCACAGCGGCGGGCGTATTGGAACCGGAAGAAAAGCAGATGCTGGAGCGTGTCATGCGCCTCGACGATATATCCATTGTCGCCGCCATGACGCACCGCAAGGATATTGTCTGGATCGAAGCGAATGAAGCGCCGGAAAACATCCTGCGTAAAATAGAGGACACACGCCACTCTCGCTACCCGCTTTGCCATGAATCGTTTGAGAATATCCTAGGCATCGTCGTCGTGAGAGATATGCTGCTGCAACTCGGCAGGGGAAATCAGACTGACTTACGAACCATCGCGCATAAGCCGATTTACATGCCGGAAAGCAAAAGCGTGCTGGATGCCCTGGAGGAATTCAAGCGATCAACGTCTAACATAGCGCTCATCGTGGATGAATATGGCGGACTGCAGGGCATCGTGACCTTGAAAGACATCATGGAAGTCATCGTCGGCGTGCTGCCGGAACCCGCCCACCGCGAAGATTATACCGCCACGTTACGCAATGACGGCAGCTGGTTGGTGGATGGCGGTCTGTCGATTCACGAGGCAGAGGAAATGATTGGGATTCACGGCATAGCGGACAAGACGGACGGCTTCACCACCATCGCCGGGTTCGTGCTATTCCAGCTCGGTCACTTTCCCAAGGCGGGTGAGAATTTTCATTGGCGCAATTGGCGTTTCGAGGTGATCGATATGGATGGAACGAGAATCGACAAGCTTCTTGTTTCCAAAGCCGAGCAGGAATCCAGCATGCAATAAGAGCCTTACCTTTCTTCAGAAGTTGAAATATCAGCCAGTAACAATGTATGGTTCTTATTTATGAGGAGAAACGTGAGCATCGGTCGTGGTTCAGATCACCGGTATGGAGTGCTCGCCATTGCGGGACTGCTGTGCGTATGTGTGTTCGCGCAGATTTTGGGAATGCCCGCGACCCTGATCAGTCTGTTCACCTCTTCCGAGATTATCGCTGAGGAAACGGTGATGGAAGAAGACCTTTTGCTCACGCCAGTCGTGCCTGAACTCGCCACAGCGAGGTCAAGTCGTCTGTGTGTCCGTGTTCAACCATCGCCTCAGCCTGCTCTGTTCATGACCTCCGTTTTCCATCCGCCCAAAGCTGAGTCCTGACTCCACGCGCGTGTGCCATTTTACAGAGTGGTGCGTTTGACTGCTTTGAAGGCATAGCTTTCAGAGACGCACTCCTCGTGGTGGCGTTCCGGCCCAATTGACGATGCAGAACGCGGACATCAGAGCTGCATCGCAGACTGGTGCGCACACGCTGTCAACGACCAAACGTTTCTTTAACCACCGGGGATATCGAGGCATGTGATGCAAGACCAGCAGTTCAAGCCAATCAATCGGATCGATGGCTATTTGCCTATCGAGGACCATGGACTCGTCGGAAATGGCGCGATGGAGAAGCAGCAGAAAGAGGCGTTCAGACCTCCGACGGAATTGCGGCATTCGCTCGATAGACCGCGAGCGAGAGAGGGGGCACTCATGAAGTTTCGAGACGCAGTAGTGGCCTTTAGCATTACCCCACTGTTAGATCGACATCATCAACGGTACGTGTCGAGTCCCTCGCAGACCGATCCCCAGCTAGTTTCTTCTAATCGCTGAATTCATACGCCGTCTCTTCGCTCTTCTTTACAGGAGACGGTCTTTTTTGTGGGGATTATTGGGTGGGAGGAAATGGATATGACCGCAGCATTCTGGTCAAGGAAAACGGTGCTTGTGGCGGGCGCTACTGGTTTTTTGGGAGGCTGGCTGGTGCGCCGGCTTCTCACGTACGGTGCCCATGTCGTCGTCCTGATCCGTTCCCACAAGCCGTACTCTCAGTTTTTCATGGAATCGTTGGATACCCAGACTCAGGTTGAATGGGGTAGTGTGGACGATATGAGGGTCATTGAACGCCTATTTAATCGGTATCCGATCGACAGCTTCTTTCATGCGGCGTATGGAGCGGATGTCCATCGCGTCCTCGAGGAACCCTTAGAATGTTTCAAATCTTCAGCGCTGAGCACGTGGCAGATTTTGGAGTTTCTCCGGACGAACCATCCAGACTGCATTTCCGTGATCAGCTCAACCGACAAGGTATACGGCCGCCAGCCAGTACCGTACCGAGAGGACATGGCTCTCAAGCCGTTACATCCTTACGAAGCGGCGAAGGCGTCGCAAGATTACGCGGCCCAATGTTATGGAAAGATTTTCAACTGTCCTGTGGCCGTCACCCGTTGCGGGAACTTTTTTGGCGGCTACGACTTTAATTACACTCGGTTGATTCCCGGAGTGGTCCGGAGCATCTTGCAGGGCGAGGTTCCCACGCTGCGTTCAGATGGCCGGTTCAAGCGTGATTTCCTGTACATCGAAGATGCCGTCGATGCACAGCTGCTCTTGGCTCAGCGCCTTTCTGAAAATCCGTCCATTTATGGAGAAGCGTTCAACTTTTCGTATGGCCAGCACGTGGATGTGCTCGATATCGTGAAACGGATTGGCCAACTACTCGACGCGACCGGTGACCCGGTGGTGAATACGAATAGCACCACGGAAATCCCTGAAATTCTTCTTTCTTCAGAAAAAGCGAAACAACTCCTAGGGTGGAAGCCTTCACACGATTTGTTCACCGCCCTTGAGCGCACGACCGACTGGTATCGCGAGCATTTTTCGCAGCCACTCGGGCATGACTACGACTGGCTCGGAAGGACCGTGATCAGACCTCGTCGCATAATGTCAAAAGTCTAAGGCCTCATGATCACACCCTTTGTCCAGAAGACAAATGAATCCATGGGTTTGCTCCATTCTCACTTTCTGTGGTGAGGGCTCTCCCATCATTTTTGAATACTGATGGCAATGAGCCCATTGCAGTACCAAAAATGGCTGCGGTTGAACGAAGCGCGGCGATTGATGTTTACGGAACGGCTGGATGCCACGACTGTGGCCTTTCAGGTCGGGTATGAAAGCCCCTCTCAATTCAGTGGGGAGTATAGCCGTTCCTTTGGGGCACCTTCCATGCGAGACATGGAGCGGCTCCGAAGCGTGTCTTCCGGTTAACAGAGGTTCATGCATGAACAGTTGAGAAATATAGACCTAACGTTGCCGGGTATAACGTATTTGACCAGGAGCCGCCAGATTACCCAAAGCATAGGGTATGAAGTTGTTCAGGTTTTCCGGGATGAAGAGGCATCCGGCCGTATGATTGACTGACCTGGAATGCTGGCGCATGCTCACCGGAAAAACGATTTTCGAACACAAAAAAACAAAGAATTATCGTTGCCCTTCAGATACTTAAAAAACCTTGTCACCGATAAGTGTGAAATGG
>CAZPNQ010000148.1:0-8232 GCA_964587955.1 uncultured Nitrospira sp. | reverse complement strand
TTTTTTCCCTTGCAAACCCTTCTTGAGGGAAGTATCCAGCATCACGACGTTCAAATGCTTCGCGGCCTGTTCGAGTTCTTCCATGCGTGCACGGATGGCGCGGGGATCCGTACCATCCTTTGCGGTGGATAACTGCGACAATGCGGTGCGGATAGCATCGGCTTCTTCACTCGCCACCAGATACCCTGCTTCCGCCAGCGATTTATCGGTCGTCTTGATCAGGGATTCGGCGTCTAAACGAACTTCAATCAGCTTCCGAGCGCCGATGTCCTCTGTCGCAAACTTGAACGAGTCTTCGATCATCCGCTCCACCTCCGTATCGGACAATCCATAGGAGGGTTTGACCTCGATCGACTGGCTTTGACCCGTTCGCATGTCTGTCGCCGTGACATTCAGGATGCCGTTGGCATCGATCAAAAAGGTCACTTCGATGCGCGGTATGCCGGCCGGGAGGGGTGGGACCTTGAGGCGGAATCGGGCCAAACTCCGGTTGTCTTTGACGAGTTCGCGCTCACCTTGCAGGATATGAATGTCTACTCCGGTCTGACCGTCGACATAGGTCGTGAACATTTCCTTGGCACTCGCCGGAATGGTCGTGTTCCGGCGGATGAGGCTGCTCATGACGCCACCCATCGTTTCGATACCGAGGGACAGGGGCGTGACATCCAACAACAACATGTCCGTTGTGCCCCCGCTGAGAATATCGGCCTGCACAGCCGCCCCAAGCGCAACGACTTCATCAGGATTCAGGTGGCAATGCGGAGGCTTTCCAAACAACGCTTCCACACGCTGCCGAACCAACGGCATACGAGTGGAACCGCCCACCAAGACCACTTCATCGATGTCTTTCGGAGTGAGCCCAGCGTCTTTTAACGCCATACGACAAGGAGCTAACGTGCGTTCAATCACCTCCATCGCCACGGATTCGAGCTGATCGCGCGTCAGTTCTCTGGTAAAGCGTCCTTTGTTCTCCGGCAGCTCGATGGTGATCTCGGTCTTGAAATCATCGGAAAGGCGTATCTTAGCCCGCTCAGCTTCCAGCCGCACCGCCTGCATATGATCCGGATAGCCGCTTATGTCGACGTTATCGCGCTCTCGTATTTCCGCAACAAAGAGATCAACCAATAATCGGTCAAGATCGTCTCCGCCAAGATGGGTATCACCGTTGGTCGCCAATACCTCAAAAATGCCCTCTTTCAACTTCAATATCGATATATCGAACGTGCCGCCGCCTAGGTCATAGACGGCGATCGTGCCTTGCGTCTTCCTCTGAAGTCCGTAGGCCAGCGAAGCGGCGGTCGGTTCGTTGATGATCCGCAAGACTTCCAACCCGGCAATGAGGCCGGCGTCCTTGGTGGCCTGCCGTTGGCTGTCGTTAAAGTAGGCCGGAACGGTGATGACCGCTTTCGTAATGTTTTCGCCAAGGTACGTTTCCGCACGTAACTTCAATTCCTTGAGGATCATGGCAGAGATCTGCGGTGGAGAGTAATTCTTTTGACCCAGTCGGATCCGAATGACTCCGCCGGTTTCAGTGAGGTGGTACGGAAAATAGGCAAGTTCGTTTTGGACATCGGCCAGTCCCTTGCCCATGAAGCGCTTCACGGAGTAGACGGTGCGCTCCGGATCTCGCGTTAAATGCTCTTTCGCCGAATCTCCGACAATCAATCCATTATCCGTCAAGGCCACGACCGATGGCACCATCGTCCGACCGTGGCGGTCCGGAACGACGCACGGCTGCCCGTCCTTCATGTAGGCAACCAGCGAATTGGTTGTGCCGAGGTCTATGCCGACTATACGTGCCATGTCACAGGTGATGAAAAGAGTTTCTCAGGCGATGGTTGCCGCCAAGTCGTTGACGATATTGTTGATGTATCTCCGATGCGACAGGAGGTCGCGCATCTGCTTGAGGATTCTGTCCCGTTCCGCCCTCGCGGGGCTCGTGGCTTCTCCGGCGTCTTGTAGCTTGTCCCAGTCGGCAAACAACTGCCGTAGTTGCGATTCCATCTCTTCCTTGCGTTGTTCCAACGCCTGTTGCTCTGTTTTGAGAGTGTCGCGGAGTCGTTGGCCCTCATCGGAATCGTGCTCGGACGCTCGATACTCTTCCAGAGTATCTTGTAGTACCAGTATCTCTTCGAAGAGATCTGCCGGTGGAGAGGTTCTAATGTCCTTGACCGACCCGGTTTCAAGACCCAAGAGATATTCAGCTCGTTGAATAGGGTCGCGCAGTGTGCGATAGGCCGTATTGAGGACAGCAGCATTGCTGAGGCTGATCGTCTGTTCCGTCGGGCTTTTGGTCTGATAAAAATCCGGATGAAAAGCCCGGCTCAGTTCATAAAATTTGGCTTCCAGCTTTTGCGGATCCAGCGTGAGGCGCCGTGGAAACCCTAAACAGGTGAAATAATCGGTTTCCTTCGAAACCGGCTGGACCTTTACGCACCGTTCACAGAAGTATTCTCCCGACATTTCGGATTGGCAATGCCAGCACATGCTCCGGGCCATCTGCAACTGGCGACGGGTATCCGGACGGATAGTTGGTGGTTCGTTACTCATAAGCAAAAACGGGCATGGTGTGTACACCATGCCCGGTCGGTATCTTCAAGTGGATCTCGAATCAGGCCGAGAACGATTCTCCGCAGCCGCACGTCTTGTTGGCGTTCGGGTTGAGAAACTTGAAGTTCCCGCCCATAAGGTCCTTTTGATAGTCCAATTGGGTTCCCTGGAGATAGATGGCACTCTTCGCATCGACGATCACTTTGACGCCATTGATCTCATGGACTTGATCATACTGTCCGATCTTGTCATCGAAGTTAATCGTATAGCTGAGGCCCGAACACCCGCCTCCCTTTACCCCGAGTCGGAGTCCGCCTTCCTCGATTCCTTGGACATTGATCAGCCGCTTGACTTCCTTCAAGGCTGCGTCGGTGAGTGAGATGATCGGAGCCTGAGTCTCAATATTCGTGGTGTCCATGTGGCGCTCCCTTCTTGACCATTACTTGGCGTCGACCGGCTGCGTGTCAGCCTTCTTCTGATAATCGGCCAATGCGGCTTTAATGGCATCTTCCGCGAGGACTGAGCAGTGAATTTTCACCGGTGGAAGGTTCAATTCCTGCACAATATCCGTATTCTTGATCTTTTGGGCTTCTTCGACCGTCTTTCCCTTGAGCCATTCGGTAGCCAGACTGGAGCTGGCGATCGCCGAGCCGCAGCCGAAGGTTTTAAATTTGGCATCGACGATCGTATCGTTCTGCACCTTGATCTGCAGCTTCATCACGTCGCCGCATTCCGGAGCTCCCACCATTCCGGTACCCACCCCTTCCTCGCCCTTCTTGAAGCTCCCCATGTTACGGGGGTTGTTGAAATGATCGACGACCTTATCGCTATATGCCATGATGTCCTCCGAAATATACGTTGTATCTCAGTTAGTGTGCCGCCCACTGAACGGATTTCAGATCCACGCCTTCTTTCGCCATTTCATAAAGGGGGGACATTTCGCGCAACTTGGTGACGATCTCAATAACCTTCTTGATCGTATAGTCAATCTCTTCGTCCGTGTTGAAGCGGCCCAAACCAAAACGAATCGAAGAGTGAGCGAGCTCTGTTCCGACGCCGAGTGCGCGCAACACATAAGAGGGTTCCAGTGTGGCCGACGTGCAGGCCGAACCGGACGAAAGCGCAATGTCCTTCATGCCCATAAGCAGCGACTCCCCCTCGACGTAGGCAAAGGAGATGTTGAGATTGCCGGGCAAACGGTTTGTCGGATGGCCATTGAGATAACTTTCTTCGAGGGCCGCCATAATGTCGGTCTGGAGGTGGTCGCGCATCTTCGTCAACCTGGCCGCTTCCGATGCCATCTCTTGTTCGCAGATTTCGCAAGCCTTTCCTAACCCTACGATCATCGGTACCGCTAAGGTACCGGACCTCATACCGCGTTCATGTCCCCCTCCGTCCATCTGGGCCGCGATCCGTACGCGTGGATTCCTCTTTCTGACGTAGAGAGCGCCGATTCCCTTGGGGCCATAAATCTTGTGGGCAGAGAATGACATGAGATCGATGCCCATGGCTTGTACATCGACGGGAATTTTCCCGACTCCTTGTGTCGCATCGCAATGAAACAGGATGCCTCTCGCTTTCGCAATCTTGCCGATTTCCTGGACCGGATTGATCGTGCCGATTTCGTTATTGGCGAGCATGATTGAGATCAGTACCGTCTTATCTGTGATGGCTTTTTCCACGTCTTGCGGATTGACCATGCCGTTTTTGTCCACCGGCAGATAAGTAGTGGTTGCCAGCCCCTTGGCCTCAAGGGATTTAGCCGTATCGAGCACCGCCCGATGTTCCGTGGTCGCGGTGATGATATGAGAGCCTTTCTCCTTGTACATCTCCAGGACGCCCTTCAACGCCAGATTATCCGATTCAGTGGCGCCGCTCGTGAAGACGATTTCTTTTGAGTCAGCTTTGATGAGCCGCGCGATCTGCTTGCGAGCTTGGTCCACAGCTTCTTCCGCTGCCCAGCCAAAGGCATGATTACGGCTGGCGGCGTTGCCGAACTTCTCGGTGAAATAGGGGAGCATGGCTTCCAGCACTCGTGGATCCATGGGCGTGGTGGAATGGTTATCGAGGAAAATAGGAAGCTTCATCGTTCAACTCCTTGTACCGAGGGAGACTGGATATGTGAGGTGGTCTGACATCCATTGTCTAGCTCTGGCGTTGGTGTTTTCATCGTTCCAGCCCTTGTGCCGAGGGAGACTGGATATGTGAGGTGGCGTCTGACATCCATTGTTTAGCTCTAGCGTTGGTGTTTTCATCGTTCCAGCCCTTGTGCCGAGGGAGACTGAATCGTAATAAGGGGCGTCCCGCCCATCATGTCTTCCAACGTCATATTGTTCAGTAACTGGTAAATACTGTCTTGGATTTTGAGCAGCGGCGTGCGGATGTTGCAATGCTCACGCTGCATACAGAATTCTCCTTCTTTCTCGTGCGAACAGTCGGTAATACCCAGCGGGCCCTCAATGCTTTCCAGGATCTGCGCGATGGTGATCTGCCTGGCGCTTCGTGCCAAGAGGTAGCCTCCCTTTGGGCCGTTGTGGCTTTCGATAAGGCTGTTCTTTGAGAGAGATTGAAGGACCTTTGCCAACAATTCCAACGGAATGTTGTATTCCTCGGCAATCTCTTTTGTATTTACCACGCGGCCCGGAGTCACATCACCGAATTGGACCGAAGCAATGTGCTGCAGCGCCATGAGCGCATAATCAGCCTTTTTTGAAATCTTCAACATTGCTATTGCCGATCTGTTAGATCGGAGACTATAATGATCTCCGATCAATCTGGTCGGACTAAGACTAACATGCAGGTTTCTTTGGTGTCAATACACAGACAGAATCCAGAGCTAGGTATGAGAAAGGAACAAGCACATGGGCGGGACCAACCCGTATATTGAAAAGACCGATTATGAACTTCCCAAAGTTTCCTATACCGTCACCTTCATCCAGCCGGATGGAAGGTCAACCGAGGTGGCGGTCAATCCGGAAAGCATTCCTTACGGTGTCACCGGGCTACCGGGGAGCATTTTAGACATCGCAATGGGTCACGGAGTGGATTTGGAACATGTTTGTGGCGGGGTGTGCGCCTGTTCGACCTGTCACGTTATCGTAAAGCAGGGATTGGAAACCTGCAATGAAGGCACAGATGATGAGTATGATCAGCTGGACGAAGCCCCTATGACGACATTACAATCTCGTCTCGGGTGCCAGTGTGTTCCGAATGGAACCAAGGATATCGTCGTCGAAATTCCAGCCGTCAACAAGAATCTCGTGCGGGAGGGGCACTGACCCGTCCCGCAGCACACCTTGTCGTGAGAACCTCACGATTAACGGGTAACGATTCACGACTGTCCATGTTCAGTCGTATGTCTCTACCTTTACTTCCTTTCTGTCGTAACCTTCTTCCGTGAAATATGCACGCAGGGGACGAACGAAAGCTTTCGTTCCGCAAATCATGGGGACCACTTTGGGCTGTCCTTTGAGGAGCGGCGTAAGCATGGCCACAGTTTTTTCCACGGCTTCCGACTCCCCGTTCTGAGCGACCAGCGGAAGGTAGCGGAAAAAGGGATGTTGCATAGCCATCGTGAGCCAGTCCTGATGGAACAAGATTTCGCCTTCGTTGGGCGCCACGGCAAGCAATAAGACGGGAGTTTGGATTTTCGAAAAAAACATCTGCTTGAGAAGGCACCGCATTGGAACAAGGCCTGTGTAGCGCGCAATCAGCAGCAGCTCTCGATCGAGCGGTTGAGGCAGGACGAAATTTCCGTAGGGGCCTGACAGTGAAACCTCATCTCCGGACCTCAACTCATACAGATAATTGGACCCCAACCCACCTGGGATGCGATCAAATACCAGCATTAATTCCCCATAGGGAGACGAAGGATCGGCCATGGAGTATGCACGGTTGAGCGGCGGCCTAGGGCCCACGGGCAGTTTGAGCGAGACCCACTGTCCCGGCTGAAAGGAAATCTTGCTGGACTTGGGTTTGATGACGAGTTGGCGGACGTGGGGTGTGAGATCGGTGACCGCAAGTACCGTGGCCGGTTGCGTGTGATCCGCCATGAGCGACTCGCGGCTCCGTCATAGCAGAACCCGCCGGGAGATGGAAGTGGCAAGGCGATGTACAAGGATTTTCATAGCATGGTATAGATGTTCGGTTTGGTGCGTTGAAAAGGAACGAGACGATCATGAGTCAGGTTCGCGTCCGGTTTGCCCCCAGTCCGACGGGATTTCTCCACATAGGAGGAGTACGCACGGCTCTGTTTAATTGGCTCTTCGCGCGCCAACAACAGGGTGTGTTTATCCTTCGTATAGAAGATACCGATCAAAGCCGTTCGACCGATGAATCGATTCAAGCCATCATCGAAGGTATGAAATGGGTCGGACTCAATTGGGATGAGGGACCATTCCGCCAAACGGAACGGATGGATCTCTATCGCAGTCATGCCATGAAGCTGTTTGAGACGGGGCATGCCTACTGGTGTGTGTGTAAGGCGGAAGAGTTGGAGGCTCGGCGAAAAGAAGCGGAAGCCAAAGGACTCTCACCTCGCTACGACGGCCGCTGTCGCAATTTGCAAATCACCGATCCGCCTGGGGACGCCGCACTTCGATTCAAGGCCCCGCAAGAGGGCCAAACGGTGATCGACGATCTCATCAAGGAGAAGGTCGTATTCGACAATAGCGTCGTGGACGATTTGATCATTCTCAGGTCCAACGGATATCCGACTTACAACTTTTCAGTCGTGGTCGATGATGCCTTGATGGGTATCACGCACGTGGTGCGGGGGGACGATCATCTCACCAACACGCCACGGCAGATTCCGATATTCAAAGCCTTGGGGTTTCCCGTGCCACACTTTGGACATCTGCCGATGATTTTAGGATCAGATAAAACGAGGCTCTCCAAACGCCACGGGGCCACCTCGATCATGGCGTATAAAGACATGGGGTATTTGCCCGATGCCATGGTCAATTATCTGGTCCGACTCGGCTGGTCGCACGGGGATCAAGAACTCTTTGCCAGGCAGGAATTGATCGACAAGTTCTCCTGGGATCACGTGCAAAAGTCGGCGGCAGTTTTTAATCCGGATAAGTTGATCTGGACGAACGCCGAATACATCAAAGCCACTCCCCCAGGGCAAGTGGCGCAAGCGCTCCTGCCCTTAGTGGAACAAACTGGCTTCAAGGAGACAGTGGGTGTTTCAGACGAACGGCTCACGCAGCTCGTAGTCTTGGTGAAGGAACGCGCCAAGACACTGGTTGAAATGGTGGACTGGGTCAAGCCCTATTTCGGGGATGAGCCCCAATTTGAAGTGGAGGCAGCCAAAAAGTTTCTTACCCCCACGATCGCGCCAATGCTGCACAAGCTCCTTACGCGCTTCGAAGCGTTTCCCAATTTTTCCAAGCCAAGTTGGGAAGACAGTTTCAAGAAGTTGGTTGAGGAAGAAGGCATCAAGATGGGCGCATTGGCTCAGCCGGTCCGGGTGGCCCTCACCGGGCGAACGGCGAGCCCGGGTTTGTTTGAAGTTATGGAAGTGCTGGGCAGGGAAAGAACGTTACATCGGTTGCGAATGGGTATTGACCGCGCCAAAGCCGGTCAGGCTTGACGGATCAAGCAGTCCTATATTAGGTTGAACTCCGGTTGGGGGATCGTCTAGCGGTAGGACGTCAGTCTCTGGATCTGACTACCTAG
>CAZPNQ010000147.1:0-8270 GCA_964587955.1 uncultured Nitrospira sp. | reverse complement strand
CATACCCCCTATGACATACTCGCAAAAAGGAAGGAAATCGGCATCGATGAAGCATGTTCATCTGTGCTTTTTGTGGCATATGCACCAGCCCTATTACACCGATCCGGTGGCCGGAACGGCCAGCATGCCGTGGGTACGCTTGCATGCGACCAAGGCCTATTTCGATATGGCCTACCAGTTGGAGAAATTTCCCGGCGTTCGCGCGACATTCAATTTTACTCCGTCCCTACTCTTACAGTTGCAGGAAATCGGCACGGGGAAGATTCTCGACCTTTTCCTCGAACATGCACAACGCCCGGCGGCCAGTCTGACCCTTGAAGAAAAGGCCTTTCTGGTCCGTCATTTCTTTTCGGCTAATTGGGCGACGATGGTACGACCCTATCCACGATACCATGAATTGCTGGTGAAACGAGGATTGGACATACCGCATGATCTTCATCGCGCCGCTCATCAATTCTCCACACAAGAGCTGCTCGATCTGCAAGTGTGGCACAATCTCGCCTGGTTCGGATACGGCACCGTTCAACAATATCCTCGCCTGGCTGCGCTGCGCCAGAAAAATCGCGGCTTCACCGAGGACGAGAAGCAGGAGGTGCTGGGACTTCAACGAATGGCCGTGCAAGAAATCGTTCCCTTGTACCGGCGGCTCATGGAACGGGGACAGATCGAACTGACCACGACTCCCTTCTATCATCCGATTCTGCCGCTGGTCATCGACACCGATATCAACCGGCGTGCGCGGCCGGACCTTCCCTTGCCCGCTCGTTTTCATGCCCCAGACGATGCAGCAGCTCAACTGCAACTGGCCGTCGATTTTCATCGACACACGTTCGGCCGGCCTCCGATCGGTTTGTGGCCTTCGGAGGGATCGGTGTGTCCCGAGATGCTTCCGCTTGTCCACCAGGCCGGGCTTCGCTGGTTTGCCACGGACGAGGGCATTCTCGCGCGCTCTCTGGGAATGTGCGGCCGTCCATGGCATCGACAGTCCGCTCTTTATCAGCCCTATCGCATCGGTGAAGCCGAACATGCCTTGACCGCACTATTCCGCGACCGCGAAATATCCGACGCATTCGGATTCGTCTACCACAAGACGACGCCCGAATCCGCCGCCGAAGATTTCATGCGGCGTTTGCGGGGCATCCTCTACGATGCGCCACAAGATACGATCGTCATCTCCATAATTTTGGACGGTGAAAATCCGTGGGAACATTATCATGACGGCGGCGAACGATTCCTTTCCCTCCTGTACGAGGCCTTCACACACCACGAACTGGATCAAGCCGGACAGATCGCGGTTCACACGTCGACTATGTCCGATGCGATCGGCTCCGTTCAGCCCACGCAGCACCTGCCCTGCCTCCATTCAGGCTCTTGGATCAATTCCGACTATAAGATCTGGATCGGACACCACGAAGACAACCGCGGATGGGATCTCCTCGGTCACACCCGCACCCAGCTGATGGGACTCGCGTCGAGCCTTCCGGCTGATCGAGCGCATGCCGCATGGCAAGAACTGTTCGCGGCAGAAGGCAGTGATTGGTTCTGGTGGTACGGCGACGATTTCGATACAGATTTCAAACCTGAATTCGACCGCCTCTTTCGAACTCATCTCCGCAATGTCTGGATACATATGGGTCTTCCGCCTCCCGATCAACTGAACTCCCCGATCTGCGTCAAAAGCACCGCCTCCGAATCCGATTTGGTACAACAACCGCTGGTCCTGCTGAATCCCACGATCGACGGCCGGGTGACCGACTTTTTCGAATGGCGCGGCGCGGGAAACATCCACACCCAGCCCCCGCTTGGTGCCATGTGGAAATCTGACGGGATCTTCACTGCGATCCGATTCGGCTGGAACCTGGATCAGCTCGTGATGCGATTCGACCCCGACGAAGCGAGCATGGGACGACAGGGACTTGATGTCGACATTATCGTGCAAGGCCCTCACTGTACGTGTCGACTGACATTTCCTCTCGCTTCGGCAGACCCACAGGCATTTCTCTTATCCCGCCAGACCCAGGCGGACACCTGGCAGGAGATCGGATCCTATCGATCGATCAATGCCCATACCATTCTGGAGTTGGCCATCGCCTGGAAAGAGTTGTGCCTGGAAGAAGGACATGCGATCAGAATGTCGATCATCGTGCGGGAACACGGCCTCGAAGTGGCGCGTTATCCCGCCCATCATCCGGCCATCCTCACTGTCCCGGGCCATGAATTTGAGGCCGGGCTGTGGAGAGTGTGATCGTCGGTAAGGGGTTAATAGTGAGGCGTAAGGAGTTGGCTACGAGTATTCCCTCCAAGCCGGTAATGGTGAGGCGCCTTGCCCCTCACCCCTTACCCTTCACCACTTAGTTTAGGAGGACAAAATGCCGGATTTAAGACGTGACCCCATTGTCGGTCGCTGGGTGATCATTTCCACCGAACGGAGGGGCCGGCCGCATGATTTTATCAAGCTCCAACCGACCCGACCGGTTTCGATGGCCCTCTGTCCGTTTTGTCCCGGGCAGGAGCGGCTCACGCCAAAAGAAATCATGGCCTATCGACCGCAACCGGGCGAACCCAACTCTCCCAATTGGACCGTGCGCGTCATCCCCAATAAGTTCCCCGCGCTGCAAGTCGAAGGCGACATGGGTCGCGAAGGGCTCGGGCTTTACGATCGTATGAACGGAGTGGGCGCCCACGAAGTCATCATCGAAACACCCAACCATGTCGACGGCTTGGCCGATCTTGCGACGAAGAAGGTCGAGGACCTGTTGTGGGCCTATCGGGACCGAATGATCGATCTCAGAAAGGATCTTCGGTTACGCTACATTCTCATCTTCAAGAACCACGGCGCATCCGCCGGTGCGACGCTGGATCACAGCCATTCGCAACTCATCGCCCTGCCGATCGTCCCGACCAGCGTCCAAGAAGAGCTTGACGGATGCCACAATCATTATCGGCAGAAGGAACGCTGCATCTACTGCGACATCCTCCGGCAGGATCTGTCGGATGGAGATCGGATCGTCGCCGAAAATCCCGAGTTCCTATGTGTGACGCCATTTGCGCCGCGGTTCCCATTCGAAATGTGGATTCTTCCCAAGCGTCATGCGGCGTATTTCGAGGAAAGCCAGAAGTCCCAGTTCGAATTTTTAGCCCCCATTCTTTCGGAGTCGTTGCGCCGTATGGACAAAGTGCTGGCCCATCCCCCGTACAACTTCATTCTCCATAGTTCTCCTCTTCATGAGAAGACCGGCGAGTACTACCATTGGCATTTGGAAGTCATCCCCAAATTGACGCAAGTTGCAGGTTTCGAATGGGGCACCGGCTTCTACATCAATCCGGTATCACCGGAAGAAGCCGCGACCTTTCTCCGCGACGCGGTGATCTAAGTGCCGACCCGCTTTCGTCTTGAAGATCCCACCCTCAGGGAGGTTCTTCGCCAAATTGAATACACTATCCGCCGTGGAGGCGGAAGAGTCTGGTTGGTCGGAGGCTGCGTCCGTGACCTCGCGATCGGTCGGCAGCCCCGGGATCTGGACCTCGAAATCCTCGGACTCTCGCCCGGCCATGTTCACACCCTGTTGGCTGAGCACTTCGCCGTTCAATTCGTCGGAAAGGCGTTTGAGGTCTTTAAGCTACAAGGTCTTCCTGTCGATCTTTCCATTCCCTCCCGGGTGCTCGCTGAGCATACATCTCTCCCCGGCATGCTGCGACAAGCCGATCCCGGCATGCCGATCGACGAGGCGCTTGGACGACGAGACTTCACCATCAACGCGATGGCCTGGGATCCGGATACCATGGAATTTCGCGATCCCTTCAACGGGCGCGGCGACCTTGATGCACGGATATTGCGCCACGCGTCGAACCAATTCGTCGACGATCCTCTGCGAGTCTTGCGCGGCATGCAACTGTCCGCCCGGTTTGAACTCACTGTTGCGCCGGAAACAATGGCTCTATGCGAAACATTGTCCCAGGAGAATCTGCCGAACGAGCGTCTGTGGGAAGAATGGAAGAAGCTGCTTCTTCAAGGATACACGCCGTCGCTGGGCCTGCAATTCTTACGTCACTGCGGTTGGCTCCGTTTCTATCCTGAACTCGCGGCCCTTCAAGGCTGTCCGCAAGATCCCATCTGGCACCCGGAAGGCGACGTGTGGATCCACACGCTGCACTGCCTGGATTGGTTTGCGGCAGAGCGAACCGGTGATGAGACGGACGACCTTGCGGTCGGGTTGGGCATCCTCTGCCACGACTTCGGCAAACCTGCCACGACCAGAGAGGAATATGGGCGTGTCACCGCACGAGGACACGAATCGGAAGGGGCAGACCCCACGAGACGTTTTCTTGAACGACTGACCAATCAGCACGACCTGATCGATGAGGTAGTTTCTCTGGTGCGTTGCCATCTTCGTCCTCGTGCCCTCTATGACGCCAAAGCTTCGGACAGTGCCGTCCGTCGATTGGCAAGGCAAGTCCACCGCATCGATCGATTGGTGCGCGTGGCACGAGCCGATCACGCAGGCCGTCCCCCGAAACCGTTTGATGGATTTCCCGCCGGCGAGTGGCTACTGACGCGCGCTCAACAGCTGGCAGTTGACCGTCAGGCTCCACTGCCGATTGTCATGGGCCGTCACCTGTTGCCATTGGGGATCCAGCCAGGTCCTGACATGGGCCGACTCCTCGACGATTGTTATGAGGCCCAACTGGACGGAGACTTTGAAACACTAGAGGAAGGTCTTATGTACGTAAAGCATCGACTCTCTACTCCCTGCTAGCAGGCTGTTGACAAAGTCCGCCAGCGGCGTTCTCGCCTCGCTCAGAGGCTCAACGTACCGAAGCGTACGTCTCGCCTCTTCGCTCGCTGCGGTCTTGCTGGACGGCCTTTCTGAACAGCCTGCGGGATGTCCTCACGGTCTTTATGCCACAGTCGAAAAGCTTTTCCAGGTTCGCCATAGAGGTTTGTCAACACACTGCTAGTCAGCTTCTTGTCTCCGGTCTTCGAACGCGCAGCCGTCATTTCTGAACGTCTTGCCCCTTGGCTGCTGGAACGCGTATTATCCACCCATGCGCGTACAATTGAACCACCCGTCACGGACCATCGAAATCAAGGGACCGAAGCGGGCCAAGGATCTGCTGCGCGAGTTGAATCTTTTAACTGAAGCACATTTGGTGATTCGAGACGACGAATTAGTGACTGAAGACGAGATGCTCTCCGACAAAGACCACATCGAAATTCGTCCTGTGATTTCAGGGGGGTAACACTGCACGAGCGTATCATCATCGTGATCGTGCTTCTGCTCAGCCGGCTTTAGGAATAGAAACACGAAAATATTTGGTTTATTTGCCATCTTAAAGCGACTTCCAATGTCAGTGCTCAGACCATCCTACTGAGTGCGTCTCCTCGAAGCCGATTGACCACAGGGTCTAGCGGTTGTATCCACAAAACGCCTGCCAACCATCCTGCCGGATAGCAAATGAGGCGGTTTAGCCGTATCCCGGCCATTCTGCTACAGCACCCTGTAGGCTAAATCATTCGAGAGTTCATGAGAGGAAATCCGTAACCTACTGATTACCCAGAGGTCTCAGGTTCATGTTCTGAATAGAGCAAACGGCACCACCCTTGCTGAATAGATGTAGCAAGTGCCAAGTGAGTGGCACACATACTTTATAACCTACATATATTAGGGGGATCTCATAATGAAAAGCATGTTGATGGCAGTCATGGCAGTGGCAGTGGCAGTGACGTTCAGTGCACCAGCCTTTGCCGGCGAGAAGAAGGAAGAGAAGAAGAGCGGCCACGTGGTGATGGCCGAAGAGCAGAAGAAGAAGGATGGTAAGGCTGACGAGACCTTCGGCGATGATAAGAAGAAGGAAGAGAAGAAGGGCGGCCACGCCGACACGTTCGGTGACAAGAAGGAAGAGAAGGGCGGCGGCAAGTAATTCTTAGCTTCCTTGAGTGAAGTCAGTGTACCTGTGGGGGCTTTCTACGCAGTAGGAAGCCCCCTTGGTGTTTGGGGTTTCACTGAGTTCTCACTAACCTAATGCGCGGGTGATCATAGACAGTGTCAAATTCCCGCCAAGCCATTCGATTCTGATTGGTATCATCAAAACGTTACCCTCCCTCCTGATCGCTTTTGACAACCCTCACGCATACGATTGGAATGGCGCGGAAAGTTCCTCTCAAACGCAGTGAGCGAGCAAATCCTGTAACCGACCGCTCGCTGAAACTTTTCCGGCGTTTGTCTCTTGACCCCCTCTCTCTGAGAACTGTATAACCACTGACTCCGGTAGTGCTGAGACAAAGTGCTGTGTTGAGATGAAAGTCCATCCTTACCGACATCAAGCTGGCCTTTTACCTCAGGACTTACACCTTTGCAGCAAATAAGTATGCGCCCGTAGCTCAATGGATAGAGCACCAGACTACGGATCTGGGGGTTACAGGTTCAAGTCCTGTCGGGCGCACCACGATCACTAGTTGCCGCCTCCCTCCTCCAGAGCCCTCTAAACTGTAGAACCAGTGTAGAGGCAAGTACACCGGTTCCTGACCAACCACCTGCTGCCTAGGATGGCCTCTCGACGGGGCCTCTCCATGCCGTTTGCTCTCCGTCATCATGACCGCTTCCCAGTCTTTCGCCCTATCCGATATGAAGTTCGGCTTCGGACGGATAGGGGGCAGTGACGAATCTGTCTACTCGGCGATGGCGGATCTATGGCAATCTCCCGCGCAGGCGCGGGAACATATGTTCGTTGAAGGTTCACCTCCTCTCGCGCCAGCACCGCTCGGTGGCCGCGGACATGTGGCACGGGTCATCCATACGTCTTGTACCCTCATCCCCCAGGGCCTTAAAATAGTCTATTCCTAGAACAGCAGACCGGGCCCATCCCTATGGAGTCTTTCCCCTTATGGTCTTGTTCTTGTTCTTGTTCTTCTGGACCATTCAACGGTGATGGGACAGTGTTGAAACTTTCATTTCCCAGAGGAGAAGCCGATGCACTTCTTCAATCAAGGACGGACTTCAGTAATCATGGTGGTGAGTATCCTCTTCGTCGGATGTGTGGCTCATCATGCCGATGCGCCTGATCGACAGAAACAAGAGCAAGTCAGCAACCAGGACCCGGAGATACCAACCATTGAGGTAGCCAGCGACGTGGAAGATCAGCGATCCATCCAGGAAGGGAAAGGGCTCTTTCATGGCAAGGCCGCTTGTTTTGAGTGTCATGGAGACAATGGAGATATCACCCGAGTCTCCCAGTCACGGCTCGCGAGACTACACCCACCTCCAACCGATCTTCGCACACCGAATGATAGATCCTTGCGTCAACTCTATCTGATCATTAGGTATGGCATACCAGGGACGGGGATGATCCCACTCGAGGAAGCCACTGCACTCAACGACGAGGAAATTTTCCATGTCATTTCCTATCTTACCCATCTACAAGGACGCTCACCTTCGATCGATCTGATTTCAAATCTGAGTATTCTCCCGCAGACCGACACAGATGTATCGATTTCGCTCATGTGTGACCAGGAAGCTCTTGACGATGTCGACAAGGAAGAACGCTGTGAGGACCGCTATGCCAAGCGATATCGTGATCTCATTGTGGGACGACCTCCGGATATTCCTATAGACCGATATAAGGAAATCGAAGCACAGTGCAAGCGGCTAGCCGGCAAGGATTTGGATTCGTTGGCCCTTTGTTACCGAGCAGAATATCAGGCATCGAGACCTACAATACGAAACAACGATTAGAGGAGCACCATAGAGATGGGTCAAAGATTGGCAAAGGATACGACACACTGAAAGGGGGAGGCAGAACTCCTCGACCTCAACACCGCCACGGCGGAACAGCTTATGGGGCTCTCGGGCATTGCCGATGCCTATGCCGACACGATCATTAAGAACCGGCCTTAGCCCGAAAGGATGAACTAGTCCAAAAGAAGGTTATTCCACTAGCGACCTATGAAAAGATCACGACAAGGTCATAACAAAACAACAGTGATACGGTTATAGGGAAGTAGTCACCTCATGAGGCAAGCTGCCCTCCTCGTTCTGTTATTTCTCTTCAGTGTAGTCCCCGCCTTTGCACTCACCGGCGAAGTCGCCTCCGTCCTCAACGGCGACACGATTGAAGTTCTTCATAACGGGAAACTTCAGCGTGTCCGGTTGTACGGCATTGACTGTCCCGAGAAGGACCAGCCTTTTGGCAATACTGCGAAACAAGCGACCTCGGAACTAGAACCTATCTCAAAATTGCCTCAGGAGCATGGTGATGCAGGCAAGCTGGAC
>CAZPNQ010000146.1:0-8348 GCA_964587955.1 uncultured Nitrospira sp. | reverse complement strand
GCATGTCGAGGAGCAAGGGTTGCGGATGAAGGAAGTCTCGCCGGAAGCGATGGCGGTCTTTCAGCAATACGAGTGGCCCGGGAACATTCGCGAGCTGAGGAATTTGATCGAACGGCTCATGATCATGGTGTCGGGGTTTGTGATCGAAGCGTCTCAGGCTACCCTCTCGCTACAGGGGCGAACCGCCGGCGTGGCACCGGCGAGCAATCCCGCCGCCAATCCACTTATCACCAAGTCCTACGACTCGCTCCGAGACGCTCGAAATGCGTTCGAAAAGGAATACATCAGCCGCAAGCTTCGGGAGCACCACTGGAATATTTCACGAACCGCTGAAGATCTTAAGATCGAACGAAGCCATCTTCACCGGAAGATTAAGTTGCTTGATGTGGAAATGAGGCCGGAGATCTAAAGACGATGGCACCTGAATCAGTGCCCAGCGCACGTGGAGCAGACGAGGTCTTGGAACTTCGTCTCGGGATGTGCCCGCACATATTCGTTGAGTGCGGCCTCCGACAGGTGCGATGGATGGGATTTTCTACACGATGGGCATACGGGTATCAGTTGCTGTAATGTGGCGATGTCGCGCAGCGTGCGATCGAGGTCGGTGATAGTTTTTGTGACTTCTTGTTCCCAGTTTCTTCTCGCTTCGGTTTCTTGCTTCAGCTTGAAGGCAGCTTTCACCCGTGCGAGGAGCTCTATCTGTTCAACCGGTTTTCTGATGTAGTCCGTCGCGCCGGCGTCGAAGGCTGCCTGGAGCCAGTCTTTTTGGTTCCGCGCCGTCACCATGATGATCGGAATCCCTGCGAATGCGTCGATGGCTTTGAGGCGGCGACACGCATCGATCCCGTCCATGTTCGGCATCTTGATATCCAGCAAAATGACGTCGGCCTTGACGCCGTTCGCGCCGGCGTGATCCAGGTCTAACTGCGTGAACGCGTCGCTGGCGGAAGAGACGGTGATCAAGTCTCGATACCCCGCATTCCTGAGGATGTGGTGAAGCAGCAGGCGTTCATCAGGAGAGTCGTCAACTATTAAAATCGCCACCAGCCCTCCTTGGGTGGTTTGCAGGCCCGAAGACTGTTCAACGCTGTCACAAGGCTAGGAGCCTGTCCGACATTGCCTTCGTAATGAGGCGAAGGAGGTGCCGGCAGATGCGAGGCCGAGAACAAGGCAGATGTCGGTACATCGTTCGCCGTGATAGAACGGTCAATATCGGACAGACTCCTAGTATAGGACGTATTCTTAGAGCGGCAAGGAAAAAGCAGAAGGTTGGAAGAAACGGTGCTCCTTCGTGACGATTCCGATGAGTGCGTTGACCTCCGTCGGACCCTCCGTTAAGATGCGCGTTCCGAAGTAGGTTGAGGCTAAGGTTTAGGCTGAGAGTGACCATGATCGCTCACGCTTTCCACTCAACCTGGACCTCAACCTTTTCTGTCTTGATTCGCTATGACAACCTATCGCGAAGCTGGTGTGGATATCGACGTAGGCGATGAGTTTGTCGATCGTATCAAGCCTCTTGTACGTTCGACGTTTCGACCGGAGGTCTTGGCCGATTTAGGCGGGTTTGGCGGCCTGTTTGGGCTCCAAGCAGGCAAGTACAAGGAACCTGTGCTTGTGTCCGGAACGGACGGAGTCGGGACCAAATTAAAGATTGCCTTCATGATGGATAAGCATGACACCGTCGGGATCGATCTGGTCGCAATGTGCGTCAATGACATCGTAGTCAGCGGAGCGGAGCCGCTGTTTTTTTTAGATTATTTCGCAACCGGGAAGTTATCCGTGTCGAGAGCTCAAGCGGTAGTCTCGGGGATTGCCGAAGGCTGCCGCCAGGCGGGGTGTGCATTGATCGGAGGAGAGACGGCGGAGATGCCCTCGATGTATGCGTCTGGTGAGTACGATCTGGCCGGATTCGCCGTCGGCGTGGTTGAAAAGTCAAAGATTGTCGACGGCAAAACCATCAAGCCGGGCGACGCCGTCCTTGGACTAGCCTCTAGCGGATTGCACAGCAATGGGTTTTCGCTGGTGCGCCGCGTATTGTTCGACCAGGCGGAGTTGACGGTAGCGAGCCGATTGCCGGAGCTCGATCGTCCGCTGGGAGAGATATTGCTTACCCCGACCAGGATTTACGCGAAGCAGATTCTCTCTCTTATTCAAGAATTTCCCCTCAGAGCCGTTGCGCATATTACCGGGGGAGGGATCACGGAAAATCTGCCGAGGGTCTTTCCTAAAGGAATCCGCGCGAAGATCAGCCGTAAGGCTTGGCCGGTGCCGCCGATCTTCGACGTCATGAGCCGTTTGGGACAGGTCGATCGTGAAGAGATGTACCGAGTGTTCAACATGGGCATTGGGTTGATTCTCGTGGTTCCGCCTGATTCAGTCTCCGGAGTATTGACTCGCGCCGCAGCGCTGGGAGATCGGGGTTGGCAGATCGGGGAAATCGTTTCCTCCACCGGTGAGGAACCAGAGGTCGAATATGTCGATTAGCCGAACGACTCCGCTGCGGGTTGCGGTATTGGCATCCGGACGAGGCTCCAACCTTCAAGCGGTTATCGATGCGATCGAGGCAGGACAAGTACGGGCTCGGATTGTCGCTGTCATCAGCAATAAGAAGGACGCTGTCGCTCTGGAACGGGCTCGGAAGCACGAATTAACCGATATGTTCGTCGATCCAAAGCCGTTTACCGGACGACCGGACAGTCGTGAAGCCTACGACCGGTCGCTATTGGAAATACTTCAGCAGCTCGACGTCGAACTCGTCTTGCTGGCCGGTTACATGAAAATCGTCACGACGGTGTTGGTCGATGCCTATGCCAATCGGATGATGAACATACATCCTTCACTGCTGCCGTCATTTCCTGGGTTAGACGTCCAGAAGAAAGCCATTGATTGGGGCTGCAAGTTAGCCGGATGCACCGTGCATTTCGTGACGGAAGGAGTCGATGAAGGGCCGATCATCATCCAAGCGGCCGTGCCGGTCCTCGACGCGGACACGCCCGAAACCCTCGCCGCCAGAATCCTCGTGCAAGAACACACAATCTATCCCCGCGCGGTACAACTCTTTGCCGAAGGCCGGCTTCGCGTCGACGGCCGTCGTGTCTTCATCGATGCCGCCAAGCCGGAGAGGGAAGCGATTATCAGCGCAACGTAGAATCTTGACGCCGCGCTGCCCGTCTCGGCTATAGAAATTCGTATTGCATCGTCGGTTCTCCAAGCATAGTTCGGTCGCGCCTGAGAATGGATTTACTCAGACGCTTTCTTTAGCGCCTGTATTGTCAGCGGTGCGTTTCCTTCCGAACGATTATTCACTAATACATAGGTCTGCCGATTTTCTCCCACGGCTTGCTTGATGAGGTTCACCGTTTCCTTCCGCATTTGAGGCAATACTTCTACGATCTTGTCATAGGGCGCGGCTCGTCTTTTGGCCACCTCATACGGCATGTTAAGCGGCGTGAGCAATCGGATCACGGTGAACGGCGCGGTGAAACGCTCCTCCATTCGCTTGTGCTGTTGCAGTAACGGCGGCATGTAGGACCAGTGATTGTAGACGTGGGTTACGCCATGACTCTCCAGGACCTTGCGATACTCACTTCCAAACATGCCTGCGTTCCGGATCTCAACTGCATAGCGGAAGTCTTTCGGCAAGTGGCCGAAAAAGCGATCCAGCCGCGAACAGAACTCTCCAATAGACATGCCATGCTGTTGAAATTCAAAGATGAATGGCCCCATGTGCGGCTCGAACTTCGCCTCTCGATAGGGCGCGAGGACCAGTTCGTTGAATAATTTCGCGTCCAAGAATCGCGGATTAGGTTGTCCGGCCTTGAGACCATAGCGAGCTTGCCTGGCAAAGCTGGGAATAGTAATTTCCTCCCAGACCTTGGAGCACATCTGAAAGTCTTCCGGAATCTGATTGAGATAGTGCCGAAGCTGATTTCCGGTAGGTGGACGGTAGAAGGTTGAGTCATTTCCGACCGTGCGAAAGAGCGGTTCGCTGTTGTAGAGGTATTGACAATATTCTCCTAGACATTCTTTCGCAAACGTCGTCTTGGCGTACTTGTGCTGATAAATCTGGCCTTGCCAGCCTTCGTAGGTCCACGTTGAGGTGCCAAATCGAATCAATGAAGACGGGGACATGCGGCGCGCATTGTACTGAAGATGAGTGGAAGAAACTAGAAATAACGTGGAGTCATGAAACACAAGCGGTTCTTTGATGTGAGATGCAACTCAATCCCAGGGTTTCACGACGGGTAAAGCAAAACGGGCAGGGTTATTTCCCTGCCCGTCGTGCAGCTCATGCTGGTCGTATTTGATGGCTTATTTAACTTCGGTCAGATGCGTGAGAGCCGTTTCGACATGCTGAGTGGCCACGTCGGCGTGCCCTGCCTTACCATGCTCAATGGCTTCGTTCAGTTGAGCAATCGCTTCGTTCAAATGAGGATTCTTGCCGCCTCTTTCGGCATGGTTCCGCGCCTTTTCCGCATGTGTCACCAGCGCATCAGCATGGCCCTGTTTACCATGGTCCACCGCTTCCTTGGCGTGCGCAACGGCGTCCTTCACGTTACCTGCTGGGGACGGTTGTGCGTTCAATGTCGACACACTAGCGAATGTTGCTAGCGCAACAATAATAATACCGCGGTAGAATATACTGGTCATCCGTACCTCCCTTTTTGTTTAGAATTCACTGCCTGAACGTACCCCCCCACTTCAATTAAACGCACCTTGTCGTGATTCATTCTTAGGGATCACAGGATAAGATGGCGGTGAGTATTGGTGGAGGGCAGGGGAGTTTGACATTATTTTCTCCCACGATTCGGGTGTCCCTCCGCTCAACCAAGACCGCCTGAACCGCCGTGTATAAGCAGTATTCTGAATGGCTTAAGCTATGCCGCTGCATTTTATAGAACCAGTAAGGTTGGATCAACAGTTAATAAGTTGTTAGTTAGTAAGAAATAGGAGTAACGGTTTCGGGGAGGCGATTAGGTCACGATTAACCCGAATGTAACCATCGCGTTAACGGCCTAATGCGACAGCTCTTCGTCGCCCATCGCGAGGAGCCGATCTAAGGCGCGTTGCTTCGTGAGTTGTGTGACCGAGGCGGCCAAGTCGAAAAGAGATCGTTCATCCTCGACATCGAGGAGCAGTCGCACGCTGGCTGATAACGAGTTCAACGTGCGTTCATACGCGGCCATTTTGCTCCTGTGCACTGCTTCAACTACCTGTGCGCCAGGAAACAGCTTCATGTGTTCGTGGAACCGTTCGGTGGCTCGCTCCCGAGAGGCCAATAATCTGAGAAACCGACTTTGCCACAGCGCAAGCTGGACGGTTAGGGTGGCCTCCTGCGGAACGATAGGCTTGGCAATCAGATCGAATGCCTCCTTTTCTATCGCCGAAAACGCCAACATTCCATCCCTCTTATTCGCGGTCACAATCAGTGGCGACAGCAAGTGACGACCCTCTTTGTGTGCCTGGAGGCGGTAATCGGGGATAAGCCGCGAGCTGATCGCGAGGGTATCGTAGGAGCATCTCGTTAATTTACGAGAGAGCTCATCGGCTGACCGACACGTATCAATGGCGATTTGCGGCATGCGGTCTGACAATATGCGCGGGAGAATGTCGAGGGTGGAAAAATCGGTATCAGCAATAAGCACTGTCGCGGAACTCATGCTGGCACCCTATATAGTAAGGCTTGGTTCGCCCGCTAGGGAAGGCCCTAAGAATACGAAGTCTTTGCTTTCCTTCGTCTCGCGCACGGAGATCCAAACACTCAGATGCTTGATGTACCTCAATGAGATTCGAGGCACTTCAGACTTCGTTTTATTCGCCCAAGTGTCTGCCTGGACACCAGGAGCGAGTTCTTAATCATTGTTTGCAGTTGACGTGTGTGCGAGGAAGGTTTGGGCAACTCCCGCATCAACGTCGCACGATCTTCTTGGACGGCGATTAGGTCCTCCACTCGGGTTTTTATGTCCAGTAAATATTGTTTTCGTTCCCCAACCGGCTTCGCTGAAATGGTCAAAGAGGTTCGTCCATGCTGATGCCGGTGCTCAAAGGCATCGAGAAAGGGAGTTGATGAAGGACTGGCCATAGCAACCGCCTTTCTCACACAGGTCGGCGGTCGGGCCTTCCAGGAGGCCGTCGGCAGATGTGGGTTAGAAGTAGGGTTGCACTCTGGACTATTTGGAGAGCCGGAGTCAAGAGGGGGTTTACGGGCTGTTCACAGCTTCGTGAATCGCGCTATAGAGCAGTTCGTGCGCTTCTTCCTTCGGAATCAGCCGAACAGCGCCAGCGCGTTTCATAAGCTCTTGGTTCCCCGTGGTCGTGTTTACTGAGAGCCCGATAATAATCGTACCTGGATAAAGGCTTTTGATCTCTGCCGTCGCCTCGATCCCATTCATTCGGGGCATGTTGATGTCCATCAACACGAGACTTGGACGGAGTGTTTCCATCGACGTGACAGCCTCGACACCATTGCTGGCTTCGCCAACAACCTGGATGTCGGCGTGATCTTCCAGTATCGACCGAATGCCCTGGCGGACGTGGATATGGTCATCCACGATCATGACCCGCAGCCGTTTGTCTTCCGCCATATTATGGTGATTCCAAGCGTACACGCGGAAACGGGCTGCACGAGCCTCTTCGCATGACCTGTTTTAAAATAGAACAATGTCCAATGAGCGCCTACTGGGAGTATCCTCCAGGCTGGACATCTCACTTTGGACTTTTTGAGCCTGAGTTGAGGCAAAATCTCTGGCAACGTGTTCACGCGAAGCGCATACTACGGCCCATGGCCAAGCAGAAGGATCCCCTGAGCACCAAAAAAATGATCGCGACGTTTATGAAGGGGTCTTCGCCTCTGGAGGCGTATCTACACCAAGGTGGCGAACTCACCGACTCAGATTTGAATTCAGTCGAGTTAACTGTAGCGGGTTTGGTGACATTTCTTGATACATGGAAGCGAAAGCATACCATGTTGAAACTCTCTTCAGGTATCCCTCTCGTTGTTCCATCGTTTCAGAAACCTCGTGCGCCGAAGCGAGGAAAAGCTCGTAAATGAGGGCGATTTCGCCTGCGTTACGCGGTGATGAGCTGGCCGGTGGCCAACGCGATGAGCAAGTCCGGCAGGGTCTGCAGGGAGACTAATGCCGGCGCATCTTCCTGCAGCCCACTGAGCGGCATTTCTGGGTGGGCCGCTTCGTCCGGTCTTTGCACAAAAGTTGCCCCTCCGTGTGTTTTAATTTCCATCAATCCACGACTCCCATCTCGGTTTGCCCCGGTCAGCAGGATACCCGCCACCCTCGCTTTATGGATGTGTGAGGCCGAGAAGAACAGTCGGTCGATGGCCGGTCGGGTGAAGTGGATTTTCGGTCCTCGGGAGAGCTGCACATGGGTGGCGCCCAAAAGCAAATGGTAGTCCGACGGTGCAAAGTAGACGGTTCCCTGTTCCAAAAGATCGTCATGCTTCGCTTCCTGGACGCGAATACGTCCTGGCTTTCCATAAATGGTTGAGACATTCCCACCATACCAGGCACCCCGATGCAGCACTACGCAGATGACCGCAGGCAATTCTGCCGGAAGGGCGGCGCATAGATACTGTAAGGCGGATACACCGCCTGCCGATGCCCCGATGACAATGATGTCGCGTTTGATTGATGCCGTAGTCATGGCTGTCCAGGATCGTTTACTTCTTCCACCATGCGACTGACAGGAAGTCGGGTCTCTTCGATGATGTGCTCGACCTGTATAAGCTGAAGGGTGATCTGGTGGAGTCGCTGCTGCAGCTCCTCCGAACCAAAGCGTGCAGTCCGGGGCCTTTCCGGCTCCATGGCGATTTGGAGGATCATTTGAAGATGTTTCAAGAGCGCCAGGAGGGACCATTGTGCGTGTTCGACCTGATCCTCCTTGGCGGTATAGATCTCTTCGAGCGAAAAGGTATGGCCGACACTACAAACAAATTCGACATGCTGACGCGGACCGACATTGGCACGTACCACACCGGCACAGGAGGGACAACTGATCATAGTGGGACCGGGTGTAACCATGTTGCATCATTAGATGAACTTCCTGTTCTCCCACACTGGTAGAAGCCCGAGATGAGAATTGACTGCTCAAGACGATGTGATTGGGCGGTTCAAAGCAGCGGTGGAGAATTTAGCGACTGCGACGCAGCACAGCGTCGATAAGACACAAGGTATTCTACGAGAACTAACGGGAGCCAAGATCGTTCTGCACACCACAGCGGACTGGGTGGGCGGCTATTATTTGACTGCCAAGGTTTCAGGAGACTATGCGGGACTATATAGGTTGATTACCGGGAAAAAATAAGTTTGGTGGAGGGCAGGGGAGTTGAACCC
>CAZPNQ010000145.1:0-8453 GCA_964587955.1 uncultured Nitrospira sp. | reverse complement strand
AGGCTTCCGTTCGATGACGCACTTTCGTCCCGTCTGGAATGCGGACCCAACGCTCACTCGAAGGCGATGGGCTGGCCATAGTACTACTCATGAATTTCTCCTAGTCCGTCGCTCGGCGTGCAGGTTTTCCCGATCTTTACTCAGGTAACATATCAGTGCAGGGGCTGTGGCATACACCACGGCCGTTGCCGAACAATCTCACTGCACCGTGATCACTTCAATCGCGCAGGAATGACAAGGAGGGAAAGGGGCGCGAAAATTAAAACTTGGCCAGGTGGGAGAGTAGCATAATGAAGCCAGGGATTGCCAATGAAGTAGGAAGCTCCTGTGTTGAAACATCCATGGTTGGTCGCACACCTATTTATCCAACTTCTGCACCTGCGTCGCGTTGACAGGGCTAAACGACGAATGGTATTTTGCGGCTAATCCTTCTTAGCCTTATTCACCATTCACTCCGTCATAAGTCTTCAGTTTGATCGCGATCGAATCAAGGAGTTTGTCTGCGAGTTTTCCTCGTCCATGTGCGTGACCCACAGTTCTATGCGCTTCCAGCGAAAACACGCGCCACGAACGGAAACATTCGCGTGATGGGATTCCCCCCTATCGGCATTATGTCGTTGTCGTCTGTCATTAAACAGGCTGGACACGAATGCGTGATGTTCGATCAGGCCAATCCAGACACTCCGAATCATGTCATCATCGACCAAATCGATCGAGAACAACCAGACCTCGTAGGCCTCAGTTTCCTTAGTACCACCAGCTATCCCTACGCCAAGATGCTTGCACGGGAGATTCGGGCGACCAATCGGACGGTAAAGCTCGCATTCGGCGGGGTATTCGCTAGTCTGAATGCCCCCTTGGTAAAATTGCAATGTCCTGAAGTGGATTTTGTGTGTCGTGGCGACGGCGAGCAGTTACTGCTCGATCTACTTGCCAATTTCGAAAACCCGCAAGATGTGGCCAGTCTGACCTGGATGAAGAACGGGCAGGTCATCCACAATCCCAATCGCGCCATGGAGCGGCAACTGGATCAGTGGCCCTTTCCGGATCGGGAGAGTCTTAGACTCGACTATGTCGAATCCATGCCTTTGGATGTACCGGTGGTGCTCTCGATGAGACGGTTCACGACCATGCAAACCTCGCGAGGGTGCCCCTGGCCCTGTATTTTTTGCGACATTCCGATCTTCAACGAAGGGAAATGGCGAGCCCGTACCCCACAGCATGTGGTGGCAGAACTCAAGTATCTCGAAGAACTGGGCTATGAGTCCGTCGGTTTTGTCGACGATCACTTCCTCCTCCAGCCCAAGCGAATCGAGGCGATTTGCAACGGGATCATGGAAGCCAAGCTGTCGATCCGGTGGGGCATTGAGGGACGTGTGGATTCCGTCGCTCAACATCTGTTTCCGGCCATGGCGAAGGCCAATTGCGGCGCTATGATGTTCGGCATCGAGAGCGGCAGCCAGAGGATTCTCGATCGCTTGAAGAAGGAACAGACCCTGGATCAGGTCACCACTGCCGTCAAGAACGCGAAACAAGCCGGGGTGGAGATCGTGCACGGATTTTTCACGGTGGGCAATCCGGACGAGACGATTGAGGATATGGAAGCGACCTTCGACTTTGCATCGGCACTCCCGCTCGATACCTTCGGGTTCAACCGGCTCTGTGTCTATCGCGGTACTCCGTTGTGGCAGGAATACGTGAAACGCGGGTTAGTGAATGAGGCTACGGATTGGTACAAATATTTTAAATGTTCTGAAATCGATCCAACCTGTCTACCAGGCGAAACGATCAACCGTGTTCGACAAGCCGGGATTAAGAAGCTCTTTCTTTATAAGCTCATCCATTACCCCATCCAGACTTTTCAGCTCCTCCGCCGCTTCTTTCGGTATATGCCGGTGCGAGACGTGGTCTATCTCCTCCTCAAGCCCTTCATGGGCCAGAAGAAAGGCGCTACCAAAGCCGAAGTGGTGTCGCGCTTGGTCGAGCACGCCGACATGAAAGATGCGGCGGCCCAGCTGACCCAAGTGTCGGATGAAATGCTCCACAATGTGTTCGAGTCGTCGCGTCTCGAACGATTACGGATCCAGCAAGCAGCGGAAGGTTCTCGCGAGCTTCCGATGGTCCAAAATCGTTAGGACTTACGCGATTCCCTTTTAAAATTTATGGCGAGAATATTTTCTTCGCCTCCACAGAATTAAGGCGTACTAACCGATAGAGTTTCTCATCATCGATTAATTCTTGTGACATTGCGGTATGTACCCTGTACTGGTGAAAAAGAGTGGCCCGGTTTTCTTCAAATTTTAGTTTCTCGGTGCTCCGTCTTGTGCCAAAGCGAATACGAACGAGGTGTCTCGCCATTGCAGACAGAAGTGACCCGGCGGGAATCCAAATTCGCTCATCGATCAGCGGGCTTAATAACGCTTGACTACCGTAGTAAATGGGATCAAGGTACTTGCTAACGTATTGAGCACGCTGACTCTCCCCTCGCGCCGGTTTTTAATCCATTCTAGCGCGTATTATTCTTCTTAGGGTCTTGGCCGCTTCTACGCCTGCTCTCCACTATGAGCTGTCTTAGACGCCAGAGGCGTCTTGGGCAAATATGTGGAGGTTTCACCATTTACTAAGGAGTTCATATGAATCAGGAGCAGTTTGGACAATTCTGGGAGCAACTCAAGGCTCCGCTTAAGGCAAAGTGGGCGGAACTCAGCGACGAGGATCTTGTCGGGATCAAAGGGAATCTCGATTCATTCCGCACTGTCCTCCAAAAACGGTTCGGCGAGCTCCGGAAAGAAGAAGTGTCGAGATGGGCTCACCGGCGATTCTGTCATTGGTCGGGGAGCTACGTTGGCTACAAAGAAGAGACTGCAAAGGTCTAGATCCTCTTCATTCCTCAATCGCGGAAGAGCAGCGACTATATAAAAGGAGCGAATATGCCTCGAATCGTGATTAACCGGAGCTATGGCGAATTTTGTGTGAGCCATCAAGCCTTGATCCGACTGCGTGAATTGGGGCAACGGGAGGCACTGGAAGAAGAGGATACGGGGGCCTATTGGCCGGCGGCTTCAGGGCCACGGGAACCGAGTTTAAATCAATATGGAAAACGCATTCCCCGCGATGATAAGCACCTCGTGTGCGTCGTTGAAGAACTCGGGGCGGCTGCCGATGGGCATGCTGCAACGCTCAGGATCATCACCATCCCTGATGATGTGAAATGGGTGATTACCAAGAACGAAGGTGGTGGTGAGCAGGTGAGTGAAGTCCATCGCACCTGGGGAGGGGCGACCTAGCACTCTTCCGAATACAACCCGCGATCCTGAAGATATCGGCAAAACGGAACTGGAAGGGGGCGCCGCGGTTGCCGCGTCCCCTTCCGATTCAACGAGACTATCTCCGATTGGGATGGGACAACGACTCCCGCAAGCTGAACGCTGTTCTCCAATCCATGTTGGCCTTTCTCATAGCGATGCAATGAAAGGATGAAGAATCTGGAATGAGTTATCCAGTGTTGGATATTAATCTGGCCGATCTCACAGCGATCAAGATTACCTGTGCACAGTGGCTGACCTGCCGAGTCAAACCGAAAAAAACCGGAAACGAGGGGTTCGGAGGGAGAGAGGAACGGGAAGCCTGAATCGGCGGAAAACGGCGTCACGATTGGGGAAAAGATTGGTGCCCCCGATACGAATTGAACGTACGACCCGCGGTTTAGGAAACCGCTGCTCTATCCAACTGAGCTACGGGGGCAAGGCCAAATATCAATAACTTGCACTTTTACAGACTCTCGGTCTTGGGGTCAAGTGTTCCCGGCGTGTTCTCTTGGAGATATTTTTGAATTTTCAGCGCTGCCTGAACCAAGTCGCGTTCCTCGATTGCATTGTAACGCTTCCACATTTTCTCAGACTTATGACCCACGATCTTCATTGCCGTGGCTGTGTCGACTCCTGCCCGTCGCAAGTTCGTAGATGCACAATGCCGAAGATCATGAAACCGGAAGTCTGTAATTCCGGCATCCTTCAAGGTTGTACGAAAAGATCGGCTGATACGTTGTATAGGTTTGCCTCTGAATGTAAAGACATGACGTGTTGAGAGTGAACGGACCTTCGCCAGACGTTGAAGGGTCATTCGTATATCTGGAGTCATTGGGACTTGGCGAGGTTTCTTCGTCTTCGTGTCCTGACTACGAAGCATGATAAAGCCTCTCTTGAGATCAACCCTGTCCCAGGTCAGACCGACGATCTCCCCAAATCTCTGGCCCAGCTGATAGGCGAGTAACAGGACGGGCTTGAGATGTCCCTTTGCGGCCTCGTAGAGTTTCGTCCATTCCTCTTCAGTTAATACTCTATCTCTGGCGTTCTGTGGATCAGGAAGCGGAACCCTAGTAGCGGGATTAATCTGTAAGAGCCCCCGTCGGATTGCCACGTTCAAACAGTGTTTAAGTACGACATGGTCATTGTTCACGGTCTGAATACTCGGCTTTGTTCCATTCTTCTTCTTCCGTTGTGCTCGGAAAGCCTCTACATCATGGGGCCTGATCTCCGTTAGGACCTTTCCACCGAAGAAGGGGATCAGCTGCCGCTCCATGATCTCGAGTCGATCTTGATAGCTGCGGAGCGTCTTGATTGATTCGAGGTTCAGGTAGGCCGTTGCCCATTCCTTGAAGAGAATCGGCTTGGCCTGTTCGGTTTTTTCGTGTCCCAAGAGCAAACGAGTTTTGATCGCGGCTTCCATCTCGCGCGCGATCGTCTTGTTCAGGCACCCCACCTTCCATCGTTTTTTTCTGGCACCGGGTACGCCACTCGCGAGGCTCCACGCTGTGCCGTCCGCACTTTCCCTCACACGGAACTCGACATAGTAACCATCGCGCCGCTTAGTGAGTCCCATGGCTGTCTCTCCGTGGTGTGATCGTGTGCTGATCGATCCAGGCATCCAGCTGAGCCTGCTTAAACTTCACCAGCCGTCCCATCTTGACGTACCCCAATTTCCTTGCGGAGACCCATCCGTACAGGGTCAATTTGGATATGCCTAAATACTTCGCGGCCTCATCCATTGTCAAAAGGTTATTCATGGTGTTTCAAGAGGCCTTTCCTCCAGGCGCTACCTCATGTGCCCGAGTGAGCCAACTGACACATGCGTACCCCCATCGAGACGAGCACTTATGAAAGGGTTCAGATTTTATGACCATACCGAAAAAGTAGGGGTACGAACGAAAGAAAGGACCATGGGTTAGGTAGGTGCATGTCTGTGCCCTGGGTCCGCAGAATGGCTGAGATTCGGGCGAGTTTCTACTGAGGCATTGCTGGCCTGTACTGAGCGAGGGGCTTCGGCAGGCATGCCTCTGAGGCACCGCGTCCGGAGACGCCGTGCCAGGTGGAGTTGGGCACCGTCGTGTCGCGTCGGGCGACTCGACCGTGCCAGGAGAATAGCCGTCGTTTATGAGGGGGTGTGGCAGCGCCACCTGAATCGATCGATGACGTGGGTAAGCCGTTCCTGCGACAGTATGCGGGCTCGATCAACTGCAACGATGTTTTGTCGGGTATTACCACGACTGGTGACATGGTAGACGGCACCAGTTCTAGTGCGTAGGCGACGGGACATGGCAAAAGCAGAAGCCCCCATTTTCGTTCCAGCATTCGTGACCAGGACAGTTCAATAAATAACATTGATCTTCAGCAATAGACGGCGGTACCATATTCTCATGAGTGTACTCGCGCGCATTACCGTCAATCCGTCCCAGTGCGGTGGTCGCCCCTGTATTCGTGGGATGCGGATCCGTGTGAAAGACATCCTCGACCTGCTGGCAGCTGGTGTGTCAACGGAGACCATCCTGCAGGATTACCCCTATCTTGAGAAAGAAGATATTCAGGCGGCCCTTGAATTTGCAGCGGCTCAGTCCGATCATGTCATGCTCCGGGCCGGATGAACTTCCTGATTGACGCTCAGCTCCCTCCAGCATTAGCTCGTCTTATCATATCTCTCGGCCATGGAGCCGTTCACGTCGAAGAAGTAGGCATACTCCTCGCAACGGACCAGGCGATCTGGAACTACGCCGTGGCCAATGCCCAGACCATCATCACAAAGGATGAAGACTTTAAGAATATTCTCTTACTTGCCTCTCTACCGATAACGCCCGTTGTCTGGGTCCGGATCGGTAACTGCTCCAACGCGGCACTTGTCCGGTGGTTTCAGCCCCTGTTCTCTCAAGTGATCGCCAACCTTGAACAAGGTGAGCGGCTCATTGAGCTGTATTAGATCCTCGCCCAAGGTCGACCCACTACGCGTACAATTATCACCCAGTAGATCATCGGCTTGCGTACAGGCTCCAAAGAACGCCCCCCCGTTTCTTTCTCGATGGCCTGCCGGGCATTGCTGCGACTGGGTATGTAGCAGGTAGCACAGTTACAAAGAGAGCGTCAGCATTATCTGGGCCCATACAGTGTGGGCACGTGAGTTACGAGGCTTGTTTCATGCTCTCGATCCCACGGAGAATAAAGACGCGCATGAGGACTTGATAGGGAATGCCTTGGTGGGCCGCCAGCGTCTTCAGTTCTTTGAGGGTACGCTCGTCGGTTTCTTCTTCGCCGTCTTGTATCGTCGCATGGCCGCGAGCACATGCTCGGGTGCGAGGTCACACGGGCCTTTATAAGTCGGGGAAGATTTCACGCGCCATCGTGTCATATTGGCTTCGCTCCTTTCGATGAGCCGGCCGGGCGCTGATCACGCGGATCTTGCTTCCTCGGAAGGTAAAGGTGATCTGCAGCACGCGTCCACGGTCTGATCGCCCCACCAGTCCCAGGCGTAGTTCGTTGACGACAGGGCTGGTCTGTACGCCGAGAGGGACGGCTCGTTTGAGGCGAAGCACGCTCTCCACCTCGTCAGTGGTCACGTCGTGCTTGGTCGCATTCCTAGTGCGGTTGCCCTCGTCCCATTCGAACGCGAACGTCGTCGTGTTTAAGGCCAGATCAACAACCATTCAGCGAACAGCCATGTCACCATACGCCACTATCAGGACACTATCCTAACACTATTCTAGGAACGGTACCGGGGATCTCGGGCACGCGCCGTGCCGAGAGAATAGCCGTCGCCCGTCAAGGGGTGTGGCACGCCTGAGGCAACCGCGCCACCGAGGACGGTGTCACGCTTGCAGTCGTGCGTGGCCACAGACTGGGAGATTCTGTTGCGCTCCGGTGTCGGTGAGGGGCGCAACAATGTGTTACGAAGAGGTCCGTCGGCAAATCCGCTGTGTGTGACCGTTCAGGATCGGTTTGGTTCTTCAATGGGGATTGAGAAGGAGTGAGGAAGAGATCAGAAGGAAATACTCTTTTCATGAATGGCACCACGTCAGAGGTGGCATGGATAAAGATGCACTTACAATTAAATGCAAACAGTGTTATCCATGCATGGACCACTCTCGGCTAGCTCTCGATTCTGCGGGGACTATTCGACCCAACCAGGTCCAGTGGTGGATGGACAGGCACGCATCGCTCACCCACGACGCGCAAGCGCAGAAAATGGGCTATTGAAGGTGGCTACCTTCACCCAACCCACAGAGTACTACGGAGAATCATCGTTCATGAGCACGACAACTGGCGTACTGGGAACATGAGAAAAGCCGGACGGGTCGCGACGTCTGGCCGTATCAATACTCGTATTGATGCTGGCCTGAAGAGGAAGGCCGTGAAAGTTTTTGAGCGACTCGGTTTGACTCAAGCCGAAGCCATTCGTCTCTTTTATGCTCAGGTGGAACTCCACCAGGGTATTCCCTTTCCGCTCATAATCCCAAACGTACATACGCGGGAGGCCTTTGAAGAAGCGAAGCATCCCGAGCAACTCCCATCATTTAAAAACTTTCGCGCCATCAGAAGCCGCACGGGCACGTAACCCTTGTGTGGCATTCCAACCAGACTGGCTTCTGATCTACAGAATCGAAGCCACCTTCCTCATCCTCGAACGGACAGGCACGCACGCCGACCTGTTTGACGGACGGTGAGTGGGAACACGATCAGGGGCCGTCCCAATGGATGGATAGGCATCTCTCGCGACATGGCTTGCTTTTCATCTTGCTCACGACTCGCTCATGCGTTCAACCTGTCGCGCACCTCAACGATTTCGCGTCTCCGATCCCATCACAGTTCCCCTCGGCTTCAACCGGGCCGTTCAGCATTCCACGGTGTTCAGCAACCATCTGAGGTGTAGTTGGTCGCCTGCTGGCCGACAAGCGCGTCAAGGTCAACACCGTCTCGAAGCCGACGTGTTCATTCTCTTCCACTGTGGCGAAGGAGCTTAGTTGCTGCGGTCTCTCTGAACAGGACCTTCTCGCCTCGTCCGTTGGATCTGCTCTCCAATGCTGTGCTGGTGATGAGCGGGGACCAGCTTGTGGTTTCGGGTCCGGTGCCTGTGTGCATCCGGCCGTCGCCCTGGCTTTCCACCGGCGGGCTGCGTCGATCATGCCCGCG
>CAZPNQ010000144.1:0-8653 GCA_964587955.1 uncultured Nitrospira sp. | reverse complement strand
AGCTGCTCAACTGGAAGTACCATTCGACGATCTTCTAGACAGACTACAATGGTATTCACTTTCAGTTTTTCTACCGTCTGTACTAACTGTTCGTGATCACCGATCACGGCAGGTACACCTGCGATCCTCTCCACTCGCTCATTTTCCGTTGCAAGTGCCCCTACAATTTCAACCAGGCCAAAGCGTTGCGAAAGTATGACTCGACAGAGTTCCTCTGCAAGTTTCCCTGCCCCTAAAATAAGTATGCGCCTCCGGGGACTCAGTGTGTCCCACGTCGTATATACTTGCTCCGTAAAACGGCACAGCTGCAGCCCCGGCTCCACTACAGCTTCTTTATTCATCACTTCAACCGTTCTTAGTGGCATAGTATTGGTCGTACATGAGGTAAGGCGCACTCTCCATTTCCACTTGCGTCAACACAACTCCGACGACATCGCCATCGACACTGAGCTGTTTCACCGCTGTACGCACCATCTCCTGACTCGTCAATGCGGCTCGCACCACAAGAATCACCTGATCCGCCACACTGCTGAGAATGTTGACATCCGCAAGCGTCAGTACAGGCGGTCCGTCCAGAATCACATGGTCGTAGCGACTTCTCAGCTCCGGCAAGATCTGTTTCACATACTGAATCCCGGAAATACTGGTAGGCCTAACTTTCGGATCCCCGCACGGCAGAATGGAAAGGGGAATACCATCATATGGATGAATACAATCCTCAAGATTGTCTGTTCCCTGAATAGCTTCGCTGAGGCCGGGGTAGACCGGAATATTCATATATTCGTGAACCATCGGGCGCTTGAAATCGCAATCGATCAAGAGAGTAGATTTCTTCAGGTCATGGGCCAAAATATAGGCAAGATTAACTGCGGTGGTTGTTTTTCCCTCTCCCATAATGGCACTGGCCACGAGCGTGACTACATTTTTCCTTTCCGCCGTCTCCAGCAGCATGCGTGTAGACGCGACGCGGTATTGTTCAGCAGCGATGGAGTGTGGTCCCCACTTCGCGATCAAGTGAACCTTTGGGGACAAGGCCGTGAGTCCTGCACTCTTTACGTCGGAGTCTCCCCCTTCCCACTTCCTTCCAGACCCGTAATATGAATACGCTGGAGCCCGTTCAGGAATTCCAACACCGGTTCTGGGGCCGGAGAGTAGCGCACGTGATCGCGCCGAACTCATCCTGGCCATCTTGGTGTCGAATGGAGGGATTGATGCAATAACAGTAAGGCCAAGATAGCTCTCGACTTCCTCAGGGCGTCGGAACCCTGGTTTCAGAAGCTCCACCCCAAAGGCTCCTCCCAAACCGATGCCACAGCCCAGCACAAGCCCTCCAAGCAGGAAATGAACGAGTGTCGGTGGTTCTTCGCCATAGGGCAAGTTTGCCGGCTCTATGATTCGATATTGTTCCCCAAATTGGCGACTCTCATAATTCTCAACAATTCTGGCATTTGTTCGCTTATCCAGAAGAGATTGATACCCTTTTTGAAGATTTTCATAGTCCCGGACTAGGACTGCAAGACGTTGTTCTGTCGCGGGCATCCGTTGGACATGCGTTTCGAGCTCCTTGATCTGCCGAGCTGTATTGGCCTGCTTTCCTCTGAGAAAGGCCATCTCAGTCTTTACTTCGTTGCGCTCCTTCGTCAGTTCTCTCAACAACGGATCCATCCGCTTGCGAGTAGCTTTTCCACCGTTCTTGACCGGTCCTCCTGCGGGCTCACCCACACTAGCCGCCTCGCCGCTTCCGACCAATCGTAGTTCCGATTCCAATAAACGAATTTCTTCTCGGAGATGCACTACGTCTGGATAGTTGTCCTTGTAGGTTCCCAGAAGCTCGTTCAGCGCTTGCCTCAACTGCCCTAATCTGGCAATGCGAGGGTCAGGAAGACGGGTGTCGCTCATTCGCCCGCTTCTCTCAATAAGAACCTCGTCGGTTTCCCCAAGATCAGAGAACTCCCTAACGGCTTTTTCCAATGCCGTAAGCCGTTCACCCGCTTTATTCAAAGATTCACTGGAAGTCGTAAAATCTGTCTGCAACCGATCGAGCGTGCGGAGGTTAGCCTCCATCTGAGCCGGCAATTCTCCGATATGAGCCTTTTTAAAGTCGGAAATCGCCTGTTCCCTGGCCTCGAGTTCTCCTTTCACCCGATTCAGCTCAGCAGATAGAAATTCGGTGGTGGTCTCTATCAGTCCTTCTCGGCGCTTCGTATCGTCCTCCTGCAGCTTGACGACAAGAAGAGCCGCGACGGCTTGGGCTATGTGACGGTCCGAGTGCCGATATGAAATCCCGAGACCGGGACCCTCTCTTGGCCTTGCAATGGTAATGGCCATTCGAAGGTGTTTCATCTGGGACTCTATGGTCGGATCTTCCAAGTCAGGGTACGGATTCAAAGTCTCAAGGACTGGGCGTAACACGGATCCATTCGTAAGGCTAAGCATTAACCGTTGCATAAGCTGTTGCAGAACGATCTCTGGATCTTCGTACCCTCTTCCCTCGTGTCCTCCCAAACCCTTTACATAGTCCCTTGACACTTTCGGACTATCGATCGTCACAATGGCAGTTGACTTATATATCTTTGGGAAAATCGTCCAAACTCCGTAGGCCAAGGGAACCCAGACGGCAATGCTCAAGAGAATCCACCATTTCCTCTTCAGTAAGATGCTAATCACGTCTTTTGTCGTGAGCGATTGCATAGGAGTGATTCTTTCTTTCTCCGACTCAGTAAAAAGCCTGGGTTAGACTCAGCTGGGTATCATGCCTGTCGTAAGCAAAATGCGTCGTTCCAAATACGTTATCAATGTTTTGATAGGTATAGATCAGCGAAAGAAATGTCTTCTGGGTGGCTCGATACAGCAAACCCGCCGACCCTCCCACCGTCGTCCAGGAGATGGAACTTGCCGAACTAGATCCATAATCGTTAGCGACGCCGCCGTTCGCTTGAAGCAGTCCGACCACGTCAGTGATCGGGGTCTCCTGAGTCATGCTGAACGACATCGAGTGCGCGAGCATAGCCGCCCCTTGGAATTGAAATGACGGAATAATACTGGACCGGTATGAGAGAGCCATCGACGTTGTAGGGCTAATCCAGTGGATGCCAAGACCTCCGAACGGTGCAATCAAGGAATTAAGAGGAATCCCATTCAGTTCCCCCGATAGCACCTGCGCACCGCCAGTAGCGTTGAAACCGACGGTAGGCGAAACCGTGTGATTCCAGTCGAGAGTAACACCTCTTGCGCTAAATGCTCCCCGCTCTCCTATGTCAAATTCATTACCTGTGAAGTCTATCCGCACAGTGTCCTGAATGGAGGTCTCCATTAATAGACCAGCGGTATAGGCTTGAATATTCTGGCTAATCAGCGGTGAGGCCAGTGGGACTCGTGATGCTCCATAACGGATAAAACTATTCGTGTAGCTCGCCACAAAATGAGTTTGCTTGTAAATAGGAAGCTGGAACGTCGTGTTGACGCTATTGGAGTTGGTATTCGTCCGGACTGCCTGGAAACCTGCCACGAATGGATTTGCCTGTATCGCCGATTGGTCTCCTAAAAAGAATGCGGGAGGCTGAGGCGTGTAAAAATACGTATCGGACACAGTCCACCTCGCCCCAGGTCTCCACCGACTCACCAGATCGTTCATGTTCAACACCACACCGGCATTCGCGCCCACATAACTTAATTCAGTATTGTTCACGTAATAACTGCCGACGGCACCCACCACTGCGTTCACTTTCACCAGTCCTTGACGATCGGCATACAACCCGCGGACTTGTGGAGCGACTGTCGTGACAAAATCACTGGGTGTCACCCCTCGAAGCAGGCTCTTCGGTGCATAAAACACATTGCTGTCATATCGTTCTGAAATCTGGATCGAGGGAACAACACGCAATCCTCCCCCTGCCTGAATAGAGCTGGGATCGGTCGCCCCGCCAAAGTCTGTCCCTGGAATAGTCGGCGTTCCTCCGCCGACCCCGGCCATCTGCGCCTGACTTAGCGAACACACCCCTAAGCTCATCCCAAGGATGATGCTTACCATGTGCGCGACTAGCCATCTTCGATTCAACTAGGGCACCACGATGACATCGCCGCTCCGCAGAATAAAATTACCTGGGATGGCGGTGCCTTTTAAAATATCGGCATAGTGCACCGGAATTTCGATCTGGCGCTTCTTCTCATGCCCCTCGGAACCAGTACTCACATTGCGCAACACCTTGATCTTGTTTTTGCTCGCAAACGGTGCAAAGCCCCCGGCCAACGAAATGCCCTGTATCACGTTGGCATAGGACTTCAGTGGATACTTCCCCGGTCTCACGACTTCTCCTAAGACATAGATGAAATAGCTGTTGACTTCCTTTACTTGTACCGTTACCACTGGTGCGGAGATGTATTCTGTAAGCCGGTCGCTCATACGCTTCGCTAACACATTGGCAGTCAGGCCGGCCGCCGGAACATCTCCGAGAAGTGGCATGGAGATCGTGCCATCCGGCCGAATCGTCACCTCACCCGACAGGTCCGGACTCTTCCAGACCGTCACTTTCAATACATCTTCCGGCCCAAGGGCAAATTCAGACGGCGCGATCAGCTCGACTTCGTACTCTCCCCTCGTTGCGGCACATCCCACCACCCCGAGCACGACAGGGGCGGCAAGAATCCATCCGATAACGGTGCACATCTTGTAACCACTCTTGGATCTAGCCATTGTTGATTCTTTCTTAAGGTCTGGTGTACTCATCGATTCACACGGCCGCTTTAATATCTGTATTTCGTCACCTGTACTTCACTGTGGCATTTCGTGAAATCCTTGCCGCCTAACAGTCCCCCCTCACATCTCTAATCAAGGCTGCGCGAAGCGTTGCATAATCAAGCGTAAGCTCAGCAAATTGTCTTTTCAGCCGTCGATGTTCGTCTTCCAATGAACGCAATCGCTCTTTCTCATCCGTTTGCGGGGCATACTTTGCCCGCCATCGGTAGAGAGTGCTTATGGAAATCCCATACCGGCGTGAGATCTCTCCGGCCATCTGACCGGCGTCTAGTTCAGAAACCATGATTTTTATCTGATCTTGGGTAAATCGAGGTTTAGGCATGACAGCCGGTTCCCTTGTCGTCATCCCACATCCGTGAAAGAGTGACAGGAGGAGAGGAAGGCTCACTACACGGGCGCAACCTCGTCGATTCCGATGTGGATGAGAGCAGCTCGCTGAAGGAGCGAAGAACGGATCACTAGCCCATGGTGACTCGCCCGTCGTACGAGTTGACCACGAAGGCCGACAAGCGGACCTCGTACCACTTCTACCCATGCGCCTTCAGTAAGGTAGTCGCATGGTTCCATCATAGGGTTGATCGACGAGACTTGCTGGAGAACGGCAATTTCTTCATCCGGAATAGGTTCAGGTTTCACAGTGCCGACGATGCGGACGATACCCGGAGTTTGTAAAACTGCAAGACTTCCGGCCAACGCAAAGTTGGCAAAACAATACCCGCTAAACAGCGGAAGTATCGTCCACACTTTGCGGTCGGACCATTGGCGGCGTTGCTTGCCCAGCGGGAGCAAGGGCTCGATCCCCACTGCCAGCAGTCGGTCCCGAACCTGTTTCTCATGGCGAGAATGGGTCTGAAGGGCATACCATTGGCGCGCAGTCTTCGATACTGCTACCTGATCGATCTCCGATAACTTTACCTGCGCGTACTGTGCGGCCTGCTCTTCTTTACATGTAGTGAACATAGCTTCGCCCCGTGAGCCCCAGTGTCGTTTCATAAAAATATGTCTGTTCAACCTGCCTAATAGAAACTCTTGCCTAGTAATATCAGTAGTGTGTCTTCCCATCTATGAGCTAAATGTCTAGTTTTCGTGTAGTCACTACCAGCACCTTTGTCCGAACGATTATCGGCAACTCTTGGCGAGAATTGCGCCTATCAATATGTCTTCCTTACCGACCTCTGATATGAAGATCGTGCTGTCCTAGAGACATGATAAATAAGACAATATATTCAATGAATTAGACGTGCGTGCTAAGCTTATCCATGCATACCCTACTAATGGGTAGTACCATTCACATCCATCAGAATGGAGAAGTGTCGACCGCCCGTAGACCAGGGGACAAAGGAGATACACAAAAAACGGGTAGTCTAAAGATTGAAGTCCCTCTACATGGACGCAAAAGATCGAACCCCGTAGGCAGAAGCAGTTCTACAGAGCACGATTTTCGCCTTGAACCAGGAGGCAGTATGTCCGGCGCAGTGATTACACCGCTCACCGTAGCGATTCTAAGCAGTCAGTGTCTCGTGTGGCTGGGTTTGCAGAAAATTCTCGAGAGCAGCACGACTGTTCCGATGGTCGTGCACCCACACCGATGGAGGGCAACTGACGGGAGTTCTCCAGAGACAGGACCCGACGTGTTCATCCTTGATCTGGAGACCGAACACGACCCCATCGGAACCATTAAACAGATTCGGGCATCCGTTCCGACCGGTAAAATCGTGCTGCTGTGCGGGCTCGAGGACAAAGACCATGCACGCGAGGTGTTTGCCGCCGGCGTCGACGGCATCATTCTCAAGGTACAACCGCCCACCGTCGTGCTTGCGGTGATTGAAGCCCTCTATGTCCCCACAAAGCCCCAGGCTCACGTGGCACGGGAGAGCGCAGAAAAAATGGGCCTCGGGAACTCCTTTAAAAAGCTGGTGGACGTCGCTACGCAACCGTCGGCATGGCCCGAAGCCTTGACTGAGCGGGAACGCGAAATTATCCGCTTGGTGGGGCAGGGACTATCGAACAAAGATATCGCCTACAAGTTGTCAATTAGTGACAGTACAGTACGTCATCATATGACGAGCATTTTCGACAAGGTCGGCGTGCCCAACCGACAAAAGCTCCTGATCCACGCGCATCATTTTCGCACCACTCCTGTCTAGCCACTTTTAGCACACCGATTAGTCATCAAATCCGTGAACCCTCTATCCTCAGCGCTCATAAGCGCTCATAGTGTTATTTGCGAAACACGATGGAAACCTAATAGTAGGCTTAAGAAACCGGGTACAAAAGATGGTGGAAGTCAGATGGGCGACCTTGGTAAGATGCGCAGGTTGTTGACCAGTCAAATCCTTCTGTGCCGAGGTAGCTCAGTTGGCAGAGCACAGCCCTGAAAAGGCTGGTGTCGACAGTTCGATTCTGTCCCTCGGCACCATTCTTCGCATACTTAGAGATTCCGACTCATTGGCAAGTGGCACCCAAGTGGCAGTAACTGGCACCTGAACATCGTTTTCCCCGCTTAGAACTGCCTTCGTAAACGCTTCCAGCCGTTTAACTGCATCCCGCAATCGAGCGTTCCAATTGTGAATGTAATACTTCGCCGAACCAGGTAGCGGCTCTCCTTTTAACGTCTGGATCACAGCGTAATCCACGCCACATTGTGTGAGCCAGGTCGTGAAGGTATGGCGAAGATCGTGGAAGTGCAGATCGTGAACCCCTGCCCGATCACAGGTTCGCATCCAGGTATGTTTGAAGGAATTCCCGTCTTTCCATTGATGAAAGAAACGCCCACCGATTCTTGGAGTTTTTCCGAACAACGCCTCGTAAGCCAGACTGTTGAGAGGAACCATTTTGGGCACCCCTTTGATTTTTGTCTGGCCTGGCGAGGGAACCACCCACCAGCCGTCTCCCCGTTGCATCAGCCACTCTTCATGGATCTCAATCAACTTGTTTTCTCGAAGGCCGATCTGCAGCGCGGCCATCGCAAGCCGCCATACGTTCGGTGAGGCGGCTTCACGGATTTTGAGCAGCTCCCAGCCTTCGACAATCCGTTCACGCTTCACATATTCAGGCACAGGCAAACGTTTGAGTCGATTCTTATCCAGATGGTCCATATCCACAGCTAAGTTCAGGACCGCCATAAGCGTTGCGCACTCTCGCTCAATCGTCCCTGGAGCCACATGTCGTTTCTTATCCTCTGGGCCGATCAAGACAGAGCGACGCTTTTCCAGATAAGCCAATCCATCTTCAAGGCGGATATCCGAGAGCTTCTTGTGGCCAAAATGCGGAATAAGATGGTGTGTCAGAACGGTTTGATTTCGCCCGTCGTTCTTCGGTCGCTTGGCTTTAAGATATTGAAGGTACATCGGGACAAATTCAGCAAACGTCAGAGTTGCAGGCTGCCCAGTCATAGCGATAGGAGCTTGCTTTGTTTCGTGCTCGGACCAATTCGCATGAATCGCAGTTATGATTTCGACAGCACTCTCTCGTTCACGATCGAGCGTCAAGTTATACCCAAGGACCGGTCGATAGCGTTTTCCACGATACCAATAGGTCAGAATCGATCGTGGTCCCTTTGGAGTATTGATGCGCTGAATATTCATCACAGGCCTTTATGACGAGGCAACACAAACAAAGGGTTCCGATGGTAGACCTTGCCAGGTCTGCCGTCAACGGGCTTCGGCAGTACTCCTTGCTCATCCATGTCTTTCAACACACCGCCCTCATATGAGCCTCTTACCCAATTTTCAAGATCTTCTTTTACAAACATGACACGATGCCCATAGCGAACCCGAGGGATATCGACTCGCTGATAGAGGGTTCGTTTTGTAAGCCTCAAAAACTTCGCTGCCTCAAAAATTGTTAAGAGTGTCATGGGTTCCCCTGCTTAGTTCTCTCTCATTGAACATACGT
>CAZPNQ010000143.1:0-8942 GCA_964587955.1 uncultured Nitrospira sp. | reverse complement strand
CCTCTGCCTTGTAAGGGCAGCGCTCTCCCAACTGAGCTATCCGCCCGATTTTCTTAGCAACCTCGGCGGAGCCTATCAAGTCCATACCTCCTTGTCAACGGGTTTACAGACTCTTTGTGCAGGTCACAATATTTCACACCTAATTCTTTGACTGGTTCGTCAAATTTTCAACGCGCGTCCGCCGTCGACTAAGCTGTCGGGGGAAATATCGGCGATGGATGTGTCGTAACCGGCTGTTTTCCACATGCGTGTAGATTTGCGTCGTGGCGATATCTGCATGACCCAACATGGATTGAACGACTCGCAGATCGGCTCCGCCTTCCAGCATATGCGTGGCAAAAGAATGCCGCAGCATGTGCGGCGAGATTGGTTTGAAAATACCGGCGCGTCGTGCACGCCGCAGAAGCAGCTTCCAACATGCCTGTCTCGTGAGTCCTCGCCCTCGCCGACTGACGAACAGTACACGGGACGATCGCCCTTTGAGCAAAGCCGGTCTCACACGATCCATGTAATCAACCAACATTTTGCGCGCGATCTCTCCGATCGGAACGACCCGTTCCTTGGCCCCCTTCCCCATGACTCTGACACAGCCTAGATTCATGTCGATCTGCGACAGACTGAGACTGACAAGCTCTGACACACGAAGACCGGCCGCATACAGCAATTCCAGCATCACACGGTCGCGTTGATCCTCAGCATGATCGCGAGCCGGCAGCTCCAGCAACGCCGTTACTTCCTGCAGCGTCAGTGTCTTCGGCAATCGTACCGGTCGGCGAACCGTCGTCATATCACGCAGAGGACTCGCTTCCAGGAAGTTTTCCCGAATCAGAAATCGATACCACCCTCGCATCGCCGAGAGGAGACGAGCAATCGATGAGGCTGAGAGCGCCTCCTGTTTGAGCGAGGCGAGAAACGACCGTAGCGTATGCGGTGGAACAGGGTCTCCTACGCGGAGTCGATGCCGCCTCAAGTATTGTTGCAGACGAAAGAGATCGCGCCGGTAAGATTCCAGCGTATTAGCCGCCAGCCCGCCTTCAATCCTCAGCTCGCTGAGATATCGCTCAAGAAGAGGGTCCAGCAACGGTGACGTTGGTTCAGCCATGGCCGTGGGATGATGAACTATAGCGAACTTGCGTCATCAGCACAATGTTTTCACCGTACTTCTCCTTGACAGGTCGCACCCTTTCCGATACTAGTCTGCTACGGCCTACCGTCGGCCGAACGTAATGCTCGCCCACGCTCACAATCCTTTTTCCATCTCTGCATGGCCGCCGCTGAGCGTTGCCATTGCTCTAGCGTTGATGCTCGTGCTCGGCCTCATGCCGGCTCAATCGGGTGCGACGAAGACGGCAGATCCCGTCAAGATCCTTCTTCCGAACCCACCGGTCTTGAACCAGGCCAAACACCTGATTGAAAAAGGAGATCCGGAATCCGCAGCCACAGTCCTGCGCCGATTCTTGACCACCGCTCCACCCCCTGAACATCTCGATGATACGTATCTGTTGCTGGGCGCCGCGCTCTACGGGATGAAAGACTATGGAGAAGCGCTTCGCTATCTGAATCAACTTCAGACAGAGTTTCCCGAATCCGACCTCATAGACCGGGGCAAACTCATGTCGGCCCGCATCCATACCGCCATGGGAAATATCGATTTGGCGCTGCCGTTGCTGGCACAAGTACGGACAACAGCACTCGACGATGCAACCAAACGTGAGGCACAACAGCTGACCGCCGAGGCATTGGCTCAAAAGAGGGATTATGTCCGGGCCATCCATGTTTTGCTGGAGGGAATGGTCGGCAGCTCCGACGCCCAGATGGCGGAAACACGGGAGCAGATCCGTCTATTCATTACAGAAAAGCTGGATAAAAAAGGGTTGATCCGGGTGCGGGATGCCTATCCCCGTTCATATCCCGGGGATCTCGCGTCTCTTCGACTGATCGACTATTACATCGGGCGAGGCGAAGACCACTTGGCCGAGCGGGAGACACGGCATTTTCTGACTGCGTTTCCAGCTCATCCCTCCGTTTCGAAGGCAAGCGAATCGTTGGAACTCATCAAATCGAGGTTGAAGACCAACCAATATTTTATTGCGGCCGTTCTTCCGTTGTCGGGACACCTCTCCGCCTTCGCCAATGATGTCTTGGAGGGGATCCAACTGGCAGTGGAACGGGCTCGTGAGCAGCCTGGAACTCCATCCATCGGGTTGATCGTGAAAGACCATGATGCCGATCGGCAGGGCTTTCTGGACGATCTTTCGTCGCTCCTCACTGACGACCGTCCGCTTGTCGTCATCGGGCCAATGCTGTCGAAGAATCTTCCAGTCATGGCAGAAATGGCTCAAAAGACTAGGGTCCCCTTGATCACACCGGCGGCGACACTCCCAAATGTCCGCCGGTTGGGCAACTATCTCTTCAGCACGTCGTTGACGTATGCCATGCAAGCCGAGCGCATCGCAACCTATGCGGCAAGAGAACAGGGCTATCGGCGCTTCTGTATTCTCCACCCCGACACCATTTATGGACGAGAGCTTGCCCGACTCTTCGCGCAGGAAGTGCGCCGGCTTGACGGTGAAATCATCTCCATCGAAATGTTCAAAGAAGGGGAAACCGATTTCGCTCCGCAGATCCAACGGCTCAAAGCCGAAGACCTGAAAAAGTATGGCCTGGCGGTCCCCATCGACATACCGCGACAGCCCGGCAAACCTCTGAGCCGAAATGAAAAACGTGTTTTGTATACCCCGGGATTTGACGCGATCTTCATTCCCAGCCGCTCACATGAGGTCGGGCTCCTGGCCGCACAACTGGCGTTTCATGACATCAAAGCTCCGCTGTTGGGCACCAACGGGTGGAACTCTCAGGACTTTGCCCGCACCGCCGATCGGACCGTCGACGGCGCCACATTCGTGGACGGCTTTTTCGTCGATAGCCCCAATCCGGCCGTGCAGGAATTCGTTCAGCGGTATCACAAGCGTTTTCAATCAACCCCGTCACTCTTCACCATGCAAGGCTATGATGCAGCCAGAGTCGTCATCGAGGGAATCCGCCATGGAGCCACCTCCGGCGAAGCGCTTCAAGACTTCCTCATGACACAACGCAACTTACCGACGCTCGCCGGGCCTGCCGGGTTCGGACCGGACGGCACCTTGCACCGACCGCTCTTTCTTCTGCAGGTGAAACAGGGTAAGTTTGTCCAATTGGATTGATCGGTCATGAATTCTCTCTCGCAGATCATTCACACGATCTCGTATATGGCGCTCCCTCTCCTGTTCGCGATGGTGCTCCATGAATATGCGCATGGATGGATGGCCGACAAATGTGGCGATTCGACCGCAAAACGCGAAGGACGGCTCACGATCAGTCCCCTGGCCCATATCGATCCCTTCGGCAGCGTCATCTTGCCGCTGATCTGTTTGATGTTGCCCGGGAGCTTCCTGCTGGGCTGGGCCAAGCCGGTTCCGATCGACCCCAGGAACATGCACCAGCCTCGGCGCGATATGGCATTGGTCGCTGCGGCCGGACCAGGGATGAATTTGCTGCTCGCCGTTGCCAGTGCATTACTCTTGGCCTCGCTCCTCACGGTTGAACCGACGTTGTCACTCCGCAAGACCGCAGAGGCCGATGCTGCGTCAGACCTTTTCGCGACGATGTTTCTGCGTCCGATCGCCGTCATGGCGCTGTATTCCGTCATGATCAATGTATTTCTCGCGCTGTTCAACCTGCTTCCGATTCCACCGCTCGACGGCGGCCGAATCCTGACGGCGCTGCTGCCGCCCAAACCCGCGATGGCCTTAGCGCGCTTGGAGCCCTACGGCATGCTCATCCTGGTGGGACTCATCGTGTTCGACAAAGAATTGGGCGTGATCCACACGATCACCGGAACCTTCGCCAAGGGTCTATCAGGAACGATCTTGTCGACCGCGCTCGGTCTCCGCCCAGGAGTCACACAATGACCACAGCGCGCAGGCGAGTCCTCAGCGGCATGCAGCCCAGTGGCCTCATGCATCTCGGCAACTATCTCGGTGCGTTAGAAAACTGGAAGGCCTTGCAAGAACAGTTTGACTGCTACTTCTTCGTCGCCGATTGGCACGCCTTGTCGACGAATTATGCCGACACCAGCCGCATTCGGACGTTCGTGCGTGAGATGCTGATCGATTGGCTTGCCGGCGGCATCGATCCGGAACGTGCCACCATCTTCATCCAATCTCGTATTCCCGAGCATGCCATCCTGCATCTTCTGCTCTCCATGATGGCTCCCGTCTCGTGGCTTGAGCGCAATCCGACTTACAAGGAGAAACAAGAGGAAATCAAAGGGAAGGATCTCACCACCTACGGCTTTTTGGGCTACCCCGTTTTACAAGCCGCCGATATTCTCTTATACAAGCCCGACTTTGTCCCGGTGGGAAAAGATCAACTGCCCCATCTGGAGTTAACGAGAGAGCTTGCACGGCGATTCAACGACATCTACAAAACTGCCATATTCCCCGAGCCGAAGGAACATCTCACCAAGTTTCCCAAAGTGGTCGGTACCGACGGCAGGAAAATGAGCAAAAGTTACCATAATACGATCAACTTATCGGATACCGAGCCGGTCGTCCGACAAAAGCTCAAAACCATGGTCACCGACCCCGCACGCGTCAGACGGACCGATCCCGGTAATCCCGACGTGTGTCCGGTCTACGAATTCCATAAAATCTATTCTCCACAGGCGATTCAAGACCAAGTCAATCAAGACTGCCGAACCGCCGCGATCGGCTGCATCGATTGCAAGAAACTCGTGGCGGACCGCATGGTGGAGCAGTTGACGCCGATTTGGGATGCCCGCACAAAGCTGACTCAGTATCCGTCCCGCGTGGACGAAATCGTGGAGACCGGCAGTAAAAAAGCAGCTACGGTCGCCAGTGCGACCTTGCATGAAGTAAACGAGGCCATGAAGATATAACAGGATGCTGAAAAAGTCCGCCAGCGTCGTTCTCGCATCACTCAGAGGCTCAACGTACCAAAGCGTACGCCTCGCCACTTCGCTCGCTGCGGCCTTGCTGGACAGCCTTTTTGAGCATCCTGAAATTATTATGGCGTGAGTGCCGTACCAACAATTTCAGCCGTATTGACTGCATCAACCGAGTTTTTTCCTCAGCCTGTAGCGCAGTTTCCCTAGCCGAGCCTGCTGAAGTTTTGGGATTCACACTCCACTCGAAGAACAACAGGCGTCTGTGCAATGATACGCCGTGGGGTATGGTGTTTGATGGACGACCGATTATCTCGATGGAGACGCGTATGAATCAATCTCGGCGGTGTTTGTCCGCTCTGACCATCGGCCTGATCCTTACCGCTTCTACGTGTTGGGCCGCTGATCCGCCATGCGATAAGTACCCACCGGCCAAGCAAGCACCTTGCGCCGAGATCTGGAAGGAGCTTAACAAGGAAGACGGGCCCGTCATTGCTCAGTTTGGGCTCGATCAACAAAAGCGGCGAGATGACGGAAAGATCAATGCCCAGCAACATCTCGCTGAGAACATGGTCTTTATCAAGCAGTCCACCGAAAAGCGCATCGAACGACTCAAGGAACGCATGGCCAAGGAGTAGCTGCTATAGCTCCATGTCCTTTTCTTTTTCAGGAATTTTCCCGGCTGATTCCAGCAAGTCCCGCCCGACAAAAATCGGCGCCTTGAAATGCACGGCCAGTGCGATAGAGTCGGACGATCGGCTGTCGAACACCTTGACCTGATCCTTGAACGCTACCGTGAGCGCGCCGTAGTACGTACCACTCTTCAACGTGATCACCGTCTGTGTCACACGCCCTCCGTAGGAATCCATGATCGTGTGCATCAAGTCATGCGACATGGGCCGAGGCAACTTTTCCCCGTTCAGCGCGCTCTGTATCGAGAGGGCAACCGTGAGATCGACGAAGATCGGAATCGTTTTGCCTTCCGCTTCCAGTAACACGACCGGGCCATGATCCGAAATACGGACCTTCACCTCGGCGATTTTCACGGAATCAGAATGAGACTGGGAGAACGCTTCGGCAAGAGTGGTCGACTGAACCGGAACAAGCCCGAGCATGGCAACGAGTATCACCAGCTTGTATGGAGCCATGATCCCTCCCCATGGCTGTCACATGCGGACAAACTGATTCGATTCTTTTTCAGCGCCGATTTCGGTGTCCGGCCCGTGACCGGTCACCACCGTGGTAGCCTCGTCGAGCGTGTAGAGGCGCTCACGAATCGATTCCTCGATGGTTTCAAAATTGCCGCCCCATAAGTCGGTTCGACCGATGCTGCCCCGGAAGAGCGTGTCGCCCGCCAACAGCAGTTTATCGTTCGGCACATGAAAACTCATAGACCCTGGCGTGTGGCCCGGCGTATGAAGCGCGACGATCGGCACCTGACCAACCATCACCTTTTCCTCATCCGCGAGCCAACAATCCGGCGGGAGGGCCGGCACATACGAGATGCCGAAGACACGACATTGGAGTTCGAGATTCTTCCAAAGCTCGAGATCGTCCTGATGCAGGCAAATCGCTGCACCGGTCGCCTTTTTAATTTCACTGGAAGCGAGAAAGTGATCGAGATGGGCGTGCGTATGCAAAATCCGGCTGACGGTGAACCCCAACCGCTGCACTTCCTGAAGAATTCGCTCGGGTGCACCTCCGGGATCGATGATGACCGCCTGCTTCGTGACTGGATCGCCGATGATTGAGCAATTGCAGCCGAGGGGTGGAACAGAGAAGGTTGTCCGCAGTAAAGCAGTCATCATACGGCATGCTACAGTCCAACCAGCTGTAAGCGCAAGCGACAGGCAGAGCATCTGTTTCAACGCCCTCGTCAATCCTTAGCGGTGAGGAGGCCTGTTGCAACCAAATCGTACCGGCCCTAGTCCCCTCCCTCAATGATGAAGCATGGTACGTCCGAATACCACGTGGACAAGTTGAGTTGAACCGTAGATAATCGCTCAACTCGATGGGAGGGTTATCGCGTGCGCAATAAAATGGTCGTTGATCCATGGTCACTAAGCATCTGGGGTATATTAATGGTGGTTACTGCCGGCTGTATTCCTGACGACAATTCCATTAATTCAATTCGTACGGAGAATGAGGCCCTCAAGAAACAAGTCACCAGGCAAGAAGCCCTCCTAAGCTCCTTAGTGGACGGAAGTAAAGTCATGCAACAGCAGATCGATCTGCTCAATCAAGAGCTCCGGGACGCCAAGAGCACCACGGAAGCCACGAAGGTGGAAGCTAAACACCAGATTGAGCAACTGGAACTGCAGTTGGCTGAAACCAAACGAATGATTGCCACGCAGATGACGGAATCCCTCAAAATCGAGGAGAAGGGCGCGCAGTCCGATACTCTGCCTCGGCCTATGCCCGCCGTTGCAAAAGTCGTTGAGGATGCGCTGGCGCGCAACGGGTATCAGCTGAAGGTCAGCGTCAAGACCGACCAACGGGCAGTCTATGTGACCGAGCGCAAGATCTCCAACCCCGCGTCGCTCGAAGTGACAGGCTCGCGGAATCAATACCTGATTTCCCTCCAGGCCCTTCCCGACAATCTGACGAAACTCGGCGTGAAAGCTGAATTCGAACGAGTGGCTCAAGGGGGCCGCATTTTGAGCGTCAGCCACGAAGAAACGAGTGAAATCGAGCACCGCCTGATCAATGAGATCAACAAGGCGCTCGCGAATCCCGCTAAGACGTAAGTCTTCGACACGCAGGTCACAATCTCCGGTTTTCTTGGTCCGGTTGAGGCCTCGTGCTAGCATTTCCCTCCGATGGCTTTATCGACCAGCGTCCACGATCTGCGCACCCTGATCCGGTCCTCTCATCCTCTTGTCGTGATCGAAACGGTGGAAGAGGAACGGGTGCTGGCTTTGCTGCAATCGGTCACGTCACAAGAGCGCATGCCGCTCTTCGAGTGGTCCGTCACGAGAGGCCTCACCCGTGCAGATGATGGCCCGACGCTCAGTAAATTGACCGCAACCCCATTGGCGCTCCTTCAGCATCTCCACAGCCTGACCGTAGAGGCGGTGTTCTGGCTCAAGGATCTAGGTCCACATCTCCAAGATCCCGCCGTGTGCCGTCAGCTTCGAGAAGTCGCGGCGGTGTACAGCCGATCTCGGGCCACCTGCGTGCTCACCGGCCAGCCGATTATGCTGCCGCCGGATCTGGACAAAATTGCGGTGCGGCTCGATCTGAAGCTCCCGGATCGAGAGGAACTTCGGTCCATGTTGCGCGGCCTCCTCCAATCGTTGGGCCCTCGAACCACTCCCCGCGCCCGTTCAACGACCCTCGCTCAAAGCATTCTCGGTTCGATCAGCGACGCCAAGGTAGTCGAGAAGGGACCCGCAACCAAGGAGACTGACACGATCCTTCGTGCTCTACAGGGCTTGACCCTCCATCAAGCACGCCAGGTCATCGCCCAATGCATCGTCGAGCGCGGCGCCCTCTCGGCCGAAGATGTGCAGACCATCCTCAAGCGCAAAGTTCAAGCGATCAAGGATGGCGGCCTCCTGGAATACTATCCCTTGGAAGACAACCGGTTCGAGCTGGGTGGATTCACCAATCTCAAGTCCTGGCTGGAACGCGCCCAAGTCGGCTTTACCGCCGAAGCCAAGTCGCTCAACCTCGCGCCGCCTCGCGGCATCATGCTGGTCGGCGTTCCGGGCTGCGGCAAGTCGCTCGCCGCGAAGGCGATCGCGCGGGAGTGGAAGCTTCCGCTCTTAAAGCTCGACGCAGGCAGATTGTTCGACAAGTTCGTCGGTGAATCGGAAAAGAATTTCCGCAAGGCGATTGAAATGGCGGAGTCCTTGTCTCCGATCGTCCTGTGGATCGATGAAATCGAGAAAGCCATGGTCGCCGGCGGAGGGAGCGGCGAAGCCGACGCGGGCCTAAGCCGCCGGCTCTTCGGTGCCTTCCTCACCTGGCTGCAGGAAAAGAAGCAAGACGTATT
>CAZPNQ010000142.1:0-9006 GCA_964587955.1 uncultured Nitrospira sp. | reverse complement strand
CGCGTCGCGGACCTCGCTGCGGCCTTGCTGGACGGCCTTTTTGAGCATCCTGAAGCTATTTAGCGTTCACACCCGTACTGAACATTTCGAACGCTGGTCAGTTGAGAGTTCCTAGAACGTCTGCGACGTGCAATTGAAACGTCCCCCGCGCCACGTCTTCAACGTAATGACGTAACGCCTCCTTCACCACGGGAAAGGCAACCTCCTCCCAGGGGAGCGCATGGAGAGGAAAGAGCCGCACCTCCAAACTCTCGAATCCTGCACTGAACTGCTTGGTCTGAAGGCGGCCGATGAAGGTCATGTACACCTGTCCAATGCGAGGCAGGCTCAACACGGAGTGGAGCCGCGTAATCGTCACCAGCGCCTGCGCCTCCTCGAGCGTCTCCCGCACAGCGGCCTGTTCAGTACCTTCGCCGAGTTCCATGAAACCGGCCGGAAAGGTCCAGAGTCCTAGACGAGGTTCGATTGCCCGGCGACACAGAAGAATGTGGTCTTCCCATTCCGGAATGCAGCCTGCGACGATCTTTGGATTGTGGTAATGAATAGCCTGGCACGTTTCGCATACGAATCGCGGCAAATTATCGCCCTGGGGAACTTTTTGAATCACTGACTTGCCGCAGGCACTGCAAAAATTCATCGCGTGGCCCCTTAATCAGCGATCGTCCGCAAGCGAAATGGATAGCACAAAACATCGATTCTTTGCACCTTGCCCGCGCGGACTTGAAAGCGTGCTCGAAGAAGAACTGCATAGCCTTGGCGTGCCAACGACGACCACCACAGAAGGCGGAGTCGGCTTCAGTGCTCCTTGGTCGGCCATGAACTGGGTCAATCTCAACTCGCACATCGCGAGCCGCGTCCTTTGGGAAGTCGGGAGATGCTCCTACAAAACAGATAACGACGTCTATAAAGCCGCCTATGCGCTCGCCTGGCCCGATTGGTTCTCGACCGCTCAGACGATCAAGGTGAAGGTGAGCGCCCGTCGCTGTCCTCTCCCCAGCTTGGACTTTCTCACCCTCCGCATCAAAGACGCCGTCTGCGATAAATTTGTCGCGACCGCACAGCGCCGCCCCAGCGTCGACACGGAACGGCCGGATATCAAGGTCGACGCCTTTCTGGATCACAGCACCGTCACGTTTTATATAGACACATCCGGAGAACCGCTGTTCAAACGCGGCCTTCGGATGGGTTCGGTCGAAGCACCCCTCAGAGAAAATCTGGCCGCAGGAATTCTGCGGCTCGCCCGCTGGACCACGAAAGACGTGCTGCTCGACCCTATGTGCGGCGGCGGTACGATTCCTCTTGAGGCGGCCTTAATGGCCAGACAGATTGCACCGGGAAGCTCGCGGACCTTCGCCTTCGAGCGGCTGCTCATCCACGATGCGCAACAGTGGGGCCGTCTCCTTGAAGCGGCGCGAGCCAAGCAAATGGTTCAGACCCCTGCTGCGATTTACGCGTCCGACTTGAATCCGGCGATGGTGAAGGTGGCGCAGCGAACGTTTAACGGTGCGGGAGTGGCGACCGACATCCAGCTGAAGCACAGCCATATTTTGGATCTAACAGCACCGGCTGACAAAGGCGTGCTGGTCATCAACCCACCCTATGGAGTCCGCCTCAGCCGGTCGGAGGAGCTGGAATTGTTTTATCCCAAACTGGGAGATTGGCTGAAGCAACGCTTTGCCGGATGGCGGGCCTATGTGCTGACGGGTGACGCCCGTGTGCCGAAGCTCATTGGGCTGACACCGTCTAAGCGTATTCCCCTCTTCAATGGGGCATTGGAATGCCGGCTCTATGAGTTCGTGATCGTCCAAGGCGGAGCTAGGCGGCGCCTCACGCCGTCAATACAGGTCTAGCATATACACGGGTTGGAGAGGTGTCTGATTCCGTGTCCGATTCGCTTCTTGTACATCACCCTTTGTGCCAATAGTGCCACCCTGCCGCTTGACTTCCGAGCTGAGAGACCTATCAGATTGTTATAATGTCATAAACCTTGAGCAAGGATGGCTTCCATGGAACATAATGTCTTGTCGACGTTGCCGATACTCCCCGTCAAACGGACAGTGTTATTTCCAGGAGTGATGATGCCGTTGACCATTGGGCGGGAGCGGTCCGTCGCTGCCGTCAACGCTGCCATGAAGACCGAAGAGAAGACGATCGTCGTGGTTGCGCAACGAGATCCTCAGACTGAAGAGCCGGTATTGGCCGATCTGTATTCCATCGGCACGAAAGCGATCGTCAAGCAACTCGGCCAGTCGTCCGAGGGAACGATTCATGCCCTCGTCCAGGGACTGGATCGCGTCGTCCTCCTCAAAGAAGAACAGTCTGCCCCCTACTCCATCGCGCGCGTCCGTTCTTTGGGACGTCCGACGGACGATGGAACGGAAGTCCAGGCGCTTCATCGAGCCATTCAAGAACTCGTCTCGGATTTGCCCAGACTGATCGAAGCTCCGGGCATCCAAGAAGTCGGTGCGGTGTTGAGCAATGAGAGTGACTCTGTCGCATTGGCCTATCGCATCGCCTCGCTCGTCAATCTCAACGTGGTGGAAGAGCAGCGCTTACTGGAAAGCTCTTCGACATTGGACCTCCTCCGCAGCCTTTATGCCGCGTTATCCAAGGAGATCCAAATATTACAGTTGCGAGAAAAGATCGCGAAGGATGCGCAAACCAAAATCGGCAAGAACCAACGAGAGTACATCTTGCGCGAACAACTGAAAGCTATCCAGGACGAACTCGGTGAAGGCGAGGGCGAAGAGAACGAGGTCGCTCGGTTGAAAAAACAAATCGCCGAAGCCGACTTACCGGAACATATCCGCAAGGAAGTCGAACGCGAAGCCGCCCGGTTGAGTAAAGTTCCGCCGACGTCGCCGGACCATCAGGTCCTTCGGACTTACCTTGAGCTGGTCCTCGAACTCCCGTGGAAGAAAGCCTCCGAAGAACATCTCGATCTTTCGACGGTCCGGCAGGTATTGGAAGAAGACCACTACGGAATCAAGGAAGTGAAAGAGCGTATCGTCGAACACCTGGCAGTCTTAAAGCTCAATCCGACTGCGAAGGCCCCGATTCTCTGTCTCGTCGGCCCTCCCGGTGTCGGCAAGACAAGCTTGGGACAGTCGATCGCGAGAGCAATGGGCCGAACATTCGAACGATTCAGCCTCGGCGGCGTCCATGATGAAGCCGAATTGCGCGGCCATCGTCGCACCTATGTCGGTTCCCTACCGGGCCGCATCATTCAGGCCATCCGCCGGGCCGGTGTCAACAACCCGGTCTTGATGCTGGACGAAGTCGATAAGATGGGACGCGACTTCCGCGGCGATCCGGCTTCTGCATTGTTGGAGATCCTCGATCCGGCCCAGAATCACACATTCCGCGATCATTATTTGGATCTCCCGTTCGATCTGTCCAAGGTCTTCTTTATCACCACGGCCAACACGCTTGATAACATCAGTCAACCGTTGTTGGACCGCATGGAGGTGATTCGCCTTCAAGGTTACAGCGAGCGAGAGAAAGCCGAAATCGCCCGACGCTACCTATGGCCGAGACGGCTCAAGGAGGCTGGCATCGAGGATAACCAAGCAGTGCTTACTGATGAGGTGCTGAATCTGGTGATCTCGCGTTACACACGCGAGGCGGGTGTGCGCCAACTTGAGCAGATGCTGGGACGGTTGACCAGAAAAGTGGCCTTGACGTTTGCCGATCTCCCGGACGGCGAAGAGCGACGACCCATCGCCATTCGGCCTGACCTTCTCGGCGAGTGGTTAGGCTCCGAGCGGTTTATGCCGGAAGAGGCGCGGAAGAATCTGCCTCCAGGCGTCGCGACCGGCCTGGCTTGGACTCCGACCGGAGGCGATGTGCTTTATATCGAAACAACCTTGCTCCCAGGCAGTCACGAGTTGGCCCTAACGGGACAGCTGGGCGACGTGATGCAGGAATCTGCGCGGGCGGCTAGAAGTTATCTCTGGTCGCATGCCGAGAGCATGGGGTTGGACATCTCGCGTTTCAAGCGAAACGGCCTCCATATCCACGTCCCTTCGGGGGCCATTCCGAAGGACGGCCCGTCGGCCGGTATTACCATGGCAACCGCCCTGGCTTCCGCTTATGTAGGCAAAGCCGTACGGAGCGATACAGCGATGACGGGGGAAATCAGCTTGAGCGGACTCGTCTTGCCGGTGGGTGGCATCAAAGAAAAAGTGCTGGCGGCGCATCGGGCGGGAATCAAGCGAATCATCCTGCCCAAGGCCAATGAAAAGGATCTTAAAGATGTCCCACCGGAAGTTCGCGATGAACTGACCTTCATTCTGGTAGAACGGATCGAAGAGGTGTTGCCTGCGGCCTTTAATCCGGACTCGGAGTACGGACCGGCCGGAAGCGGAAGCGTGCCCGTGGGGACTGCTGACGCCACGAAGGATGTTTAAGCCTCGTAGAACGCGCGGACAATCTGCGTCATATTAAACAGCAAGGCATGCCGGCGCGTGTAAGCTGCGTGGCCATAGTAGTGATCACGGGGGTTCGTCGAGCCGGTGCTATCTTTGTAATCGACGAGGAGACAACGTCCTTCACTTGGAAAACGGACGGCTCGTCTGGCGCATTCCAGCCACCGTTCGAATCCATCGTACGACTCGACCATTTCCCATAGGCCTTTGTTGGCAGCCCTAGCTGATTCCGTCAGTGGGACGGCATCGCTGCCCGCGACTGCCAGTTCCTGAACGTAATCTCCGCCCCAGGCGATCGGCATTTCCATGGTAATTTGAGGCAGCTCCATCTTCGACAGCCAGCCTTTTCCATCCGTCCGCAAATTCCGGTGATTCACGACGTGCAGCAGTTTCCCGATACCGGACGGATCCCAACCATAGCGAACCGGCGTGCCGAAAGTGACCATGTCGAGCGCGACGCCGTTAAGGGGTGATGCCGTCGCGAGCAAGGACTCGACGAGTTCGATTGCGTCACTCAGTTCGGCTTGACCTGTCTGGGCGGCATGGTCAGTGAGGATTTTCAGAACCCTTGGTCGCCCGGTGATAGGACTGGGGCAGAGAAGATTCGACACCAGGGCAAGGACCAGTCCGGCTTGTCCATGGGCCTGTATCAGAACTCGATGGCCCTTTCCCAAGTGCTGATGTTGACAGAGCTTGTGCAGATCGGCGAGCAGAGACACGGCAGCGAGGGCGCGCCCTAGATGGTGATGCTCCGATGACCAGAGCAGTCTGACGCAAGAAATCGGCTGATTCAGATTTTTATTGATAGCCTGCTTGATCGATTCGACATCGGCAGTGGTAAAATTGCCCGCGTCTCCGATCTGTTCGTCCAGAAGGGTTTTCGTTACGTCGTCGTTTTGGAGTGGAGGTCTTACCCCACCAGGCATCAATGGAATGCCGTTGTCGCTTTCGCGCATGGCTGCAAGCAACGCATCGACACCGGACACGCCCCTCGAATAACCCCGCTTGAGTCCGCCCGCTTCATCTAAACGCTGCAGGCCGAAGACATCGGTACCATGGAGCGAACCATGGAGGAAAACGATGCTTCCGACGCGAGCCTGCGACAGCTTGGCGCCACAGTCAGCCATGGCCTCCTTCCAACCGGGCGAAGCTGGAAGTACGAAGTTGGTTAGATCGGCAACAGTCAACCGCTCACCGGGATTCTTGCGTGACAACTCGTCGTGCTGAAAATTATTCTCGGCCGGCATGAGGGACTACATAACCGATATCGGTTCAAGGCTGCAAGAAGACTGTCGGACTGTTACGGGATGCCAGAAGGGCTGAGTTCTTGCTCTGCGGCGGGCTTTACATGCACACTGCTCTTCGGCATGACAGCCGTAGCTGTACAAATCTTATTCTCTTCATCGATCCGGCGGTCGACGATCTTCACATCGTGCAAATATTCCTGAACGATCTCTTCGCGGGTCAGTTCAATATCCTGTTCGGTCTCACGCCCCGACCGTTCACGGACGCGATCAATCATGTGTTCCTTGACCAATACGCGAATCTGCTTGGCCAAATCAGTCCGAGCCGAGAGCTCCGACACGCGCTGGCAAACAACCTTGCCTTTGGTTAAATCGCCCTGGCCCCTGCCGATCCAATAATGATCCGAAGAATACATGCCGTGGGCGATTTCAGCTGTCTGCCCTGCTGAAGTAGACCTGGCTGCTGCCTTACCCTCGTCGTGATTCTTGAGTTGATCGAACGATCGTTCGGCTCGTGCCCTGGCATCATCTGCGACATCCCTCTCCGCACCCGTGACGGTCTGCCCCCCGATAAGGCAAAGACCCACCAGGGTGGCGATCTTGGTCACATTTTTCACGGCCTCTCTCCTCGGAAGCGTGAGGCGCCTGGCTGCTGCTGAGGGGGACCTTGACTACGACCACCCGGTGGAATCATGGGCTGATGATCGCGCTGAAGCTGTCTTGAAGGTGCTCTATGAATGATCTCGTTCGAGGTCCGAGGGACGCCCGGTAGCCCAGGAGGCGGAACAAGCTCGTGCCGTGGCATCTGAGACTTCATGCTTCCAGGTGCAGGCGGTTGCCTGGGGCTCAGCGGCTGCCTGTAGGCGATAATCTGCTGCGCAATTGCGACGTGCGGGTTGGTCGGAGAAAGACCACTGGCGCTATTCAGCAGATCCTGAGGAATGCCGATCGGTGAGACAAGGACCCAATTCGCCCAGGCTTGCGAGACCATTGCGTTCGATTGCACACGATTCAGAATTTCCTTCCGCTTTTGAGCCGCCTGTTGAACTTGATCCGCTGTGGCCGCATTGCCAAGCGTCTGATTGACCGCATTGAGTTCCTCTTGCAGCTGTTCATTTTCTTGTTTCAAGGCAGCCAGCTGAACACGGGCATCTTCGTTTTCGCGAAGGGCTGCGATCGCCCTCGCCACTTCATCCGTATCCATCTGTGCGAGAAGATCCACTTTTACGACGACGACATCGCCATCCAACGTCGTAGCGATGTGTTGATTGAGCACCAGCACCAACCCGGCCGTATAAGACCGTATTTCGTCTTTGGTGACATCCATATCATGAACGACGGTAACGCTCTCGAGATAAGTGGCAACCTGTTCGAGTGCGTTCCGCTTGGCTGCCTCAGTGGCAAGTCTGATCGCATCTTCCCGGGTGTCGCGATTGCCCATGCGATGCTCACCTTGAGCATTGACGACCCTTATATCAGCGAACACAGGAGCAGCGACCATGAATGCCACGAGCGCAAGAACAAGGGCAATGGATTCATACGATGTAGGAGACGGCAAGAACAGGGGAAGAGGCCCTTGATGGAATAATCGACCGGACATCGCCTATCCCTTCTCCCCTGAATGCGGATGGAAACGATCAGCCGTTTCAGCATAGCACCCGTAAGGTGGTTCCGCCAGCAATCGCCAGGTGCCTTCCCCACCTTGCCTTCCGTAAAATTTGCATGTTAGGGTACCGGTCTTACTTGTGGATATATGCGGGTGATCCTTCGTTATGGCACAACCTTCACGATTTTCTACGTCGATCCTTGTCGGTCTTCTGAGCGTCTTGCTTGAAATCGGGGTTCAAGCGCCTGCCGATGCAGCTTCCTCGCCTGGGAAGGGAACCGCTACCTCCGGTCCTGGAACTGAACATGTCATCCTCTTTGTCCTGGAGGGATTCGGTCAAGAGTCGCTCAAGGGCGGCACGATGCCGGTCCTGAGCAAGCTCATCAAGGAAGGGTCGGTAGCCTGGTCCGCGAGCGCGGTCAAGCCGGCCCTCCGATTGCCCACCATGGCATCGCTGGTGACCGGCATGCCGGTGGAGAAACATGGGATTACCTGGAATTTCTTCGAGTTCAGCCGAGGGTACCCGCGCTACCCTAGCCTATTCGACTACCTGGATTTAAGCGGAGGCCGGGACAGCGCCATCTTTTATATGGATGAGTCCCTGTATCAGCTCGCCAAACCCGAACCCTATACCGACTATCAACTCTGCGGAGCACTGCGGCCCGAGTGCGGCTCCCAAAAACTCGTCTCTTATATCCAGCAGTATCTTCAAAAGGCCACCAGCGGACACGGATATGGGCACGCAATTCCCTCCCTGCCTCATTTGCTGGTGGTTCACCTTCCGGAAGCCGGGAGGGCCGGAGTGACCCATGGCTGGGACTCTAAAGAGTATCGCGAGGCATTGCGAACGGTCGATGGCGCGATGAAGTCGGTCCTAGACCTCTTCAAGGAACACTCGCTCTTAGACCGCACCGCCGTCATTGTCACCGCTCTCAGCGAAAAAGGGGCAGACCCCGGAGCCGAGGCTTCCACGACTGAATCGCCGGTCGTTCCCTGGATCGTCTCGGGAGTCGGCATAAAACACGGCCAACTCATTCGTCAGCCGGTGTCTATCATCGACACCGGAGCGACCGTGATGAAAATCCTGGGGCTGGAGACTCACACGGAATGGGAGAGTAAGGCTGTAGAAGAAATCTTCCAAACCGCCTCGGCTGCCTCAACTGGGCGGTCGCTCAAGAAACACTAGCCATCCATGTGCTACGCTGCTGTCATGCGATACTGGCTTTTCCTGTCATTGACTTGTGCACTGATTAACCTGCCGGTTATGGCCGGCCCTATGGAGGGGTTCGCGGGAGACCCGCCCGCCGCTCATCTCAAGGAACACGGGATTACCATCGATGCGACGAAGTTAGTCCCCACTTCCTGGTGGCAAATACCGGGCGTCACACCTTCGATCTGGAATTCCGACCCCGAATCGCTCGATGCCCCCAAAACGTCCGACCTTCGGGAACTACGGTTGAAGCCCGGCAAATACAAGTTCATCAGCTTTACGTTCGATTTTCCATTTACGGTGACTCTCAACGGCATGCTCGATTTTTCAAAATCCTTGGATCAATGTGTCGAAGGCCGCGGAACACAGACCTTGGTGGTGCTGTGCAAACGCATGTATCCGCATGGCGGACAACGCGACGCCTATTACGAGCAAAAACCGAACGATGGCTAACGTACTCGAAGATCTTTTAGACGCGCTTGAAGATGAGTCGGAGGAGCTGCTTTTTGAGCGTGACTT
>CAZPNQ010000141.1:0-9067 GCA_964587955.1 uncultured Nitrospira sp. | reverse complement strand
CAGTCTTCGCCGTAGCGCATGAGCAGTCGAATTGCGGTCGGGGTCGTATAGAAAATCGAGACGCCGTACCGTTCGATGAGATCCCACCAGCGTCCCGGATTCGGATAATCCGGTTTTCCTTCCGCGGTCAGAATCGTGGCGCCGTTGAGGAGGGGACCGTAGACGATGTAACTATGTCCCGTGACCCACCCCGGATCAGCCACGCAGAAATACATGTCATCGTCTTTCAGGTCGAACACATATTTTGTCGTCGTGTAGGTGCCGACCATGTACCCTCCATGGACATGGACAACGCCCTTCGGCCGGCCGGTCGTACCGGACGTATAGAGAATATAGAGCGGTGTTTCGGCATCCAGCTGTTCTGCTTCGCAAACCGGTTTCTCATGCTCGAGCCACTCCTTCCAGTCGATTTCCTTTGGGGCGGAAAGGGGCGGGCCTGGGATCTGGCGGCGTACAATGACCACATGGTCGATCGTCGGGCAGGTTTTGATCGCCTCATCCACGACCGATTTCAATTGGATGGCCTTGCCACGGTCGAATCCGACATCAGCGGTGATGACGAGTTTGGCCTCTGCATCGTTGATACGGCTGGCGAGGGCGGGCGCGCTGAAGCCTGAATAGACAACGCTGTGGATCACCCCGATCCTGGCGCAAGCCAGCATCGCGATGACTTGTTCGGGTATCTTCGGCAAATAGATGGTGACACGATCGCCTTGCTGGAGGCCAAGCTTTTTGAGCGCATTGGCGCAGCGGTTCACTTGTCGGTACAGTTCGGCATAGGTGAAGATCCGTTCCTGATCGTTTTCGCCGACCCAGATCAGTGCAACTTTGTTTTTGCGCCATGTCTTGAGGTGGCGGTCCAGGCAGTTGTAGGCGATGTTGCATCGTGCACCGACAAACCATTTCGCCCATGGATACTCCCACTCAAGAACTTTATCCCAAGGAGAAAACCATTCCAGCTCCTTGGCGGCAGTGCTCCAAAATGTTTCAGGGTCGGCGATGGATTTTTTATATTCGGTCTCGTAGTCTTTGATATAGGCTTCGGCTTTCGTCTTGACGCTCGGCTGGTATGTCCGGCTTCCCTTCAACAGGGTTTCAATCTTTTCGCTCATGGCGGTCGCGTCTCCTTCCTCTGCACAGCTCATCGCGCGTAATCGCGTGATTATGGAGAAAGTCGAGGAGGCCTGCAACCATACAGTTGCTTCCCGACCATTTTTGTCGCGGTTGGGGGGCTTCCTCGATTCCGTTTCTTGACACATGTCGAGGCCGGAGATAGGCTGACTCGATGAACTGCGCAAGGCATTTCCGGAAAAACCTTTTGCCTGTGTTCCTAAGCCTGCTCATGCTGGGCACCCATGCGGTCGGCATGTTTTCGGTTGGCGCCCTGTCGACCGCTGAAGCTCAATTGGGAAAACCGGAAGGCCTGTACTACAAGTCCTGGGCGATCATCATTGGCATCGAAAACTATGTTTTGGCTCCGCCCATCCCGGGAGCGATCAGCGATGCCAAGAAGGTTGCCGAGATGTTTCGGCGATTGGGCTTTGACGATGTGATCGAGTTCTACGACAAGGATGCAAGCTCGCGGCGGCTGCATCAGCTTTTGAACGACATGTTGCCGAGAAAAGTCGGGCGCATGGACCGGCTCGTTATTTTCTACACAGGCCATGCAGGGTTCATGCGGGATTCCGATGGGCAAGATCGTGAGTATCTTGTGCCGTTTGATGCGCAGGTCAACAACGTAACGAAGTCGATCACGGTCGAGCACTTAAAGGAATTTACGAGGCGGTCGGCTTCCAAACATACACTCTTGATTCTCGATACCCCGGTATTCGGCTGGGAGACGACCGAACCACCGGCGCTTTCATTGGAAGGGCGTATGGCTCCGGAATCGGATACGGAGCGGCGTGCGGTCCAAGTCATCAGTGCCGCGAGCAAAGGAGAGGCGGCTGTGCGCGCCGAGAAGAGCAGTCGGTTCGTTGAGGTCTTACTGGCGGGACTTTCGGGTTCTGCCGATCTGGACGGAAACGGCTGGCTTATGGTTTCCGAGTTGGGAGCCTATCTCGTGCAACAGGTCGGGGGGGCTTCCAACGGTACGCAGCATCCATCGAGTGCGCGGATCGATGGTGATGGAGATATGGCATTGATTGAAGGGCGACGGTCCGCATCTGCGCCGGGTACCGGTCTTCAGACTCCTTACTGAACGCCGACAGGAGGCAAAGGCTCAATATGAACGCGCCGTTGCGCTGCTTCAGGAAGGGAAATCCCCTGAAGAAGCGTTGGAGCGACTGGATCGCGCGATCGGCTACAATCCAACCTACGGTGATGCATACATGTTAAAGAGTCATGTGCAATTGGAAGTTATGCCGAATCTTGACGATGCGTTGGCCAGCGGTCTCCTTGCGGTGAAATTTGCACGGAAAATCCCTACTCGTTCTATATACTCGGATTCATTCACGAAAAACGCAGCAAATTTGTGGAAGCCGAAACCGCTTTCCGGCAAGCCTTGCGCGTGAACGATACCTATCAGGATGCCTACTTCGCGTTGGGAATCCTGTATGCCGACCATCTCAAAGATCGGCCGAAGTCGGTACAGGCGTTCCGCCGGTACTTGGAACTAGGCGGCACACAAGCTCGTGCCCGCGCCGCCGTCAGTCAAGCCGATCGAGACGGAGCGCCTTAACTGCTTTCACCGCCTTTCAGGTATCCCAGGCCGATCTTGACCGCTCGACGGGTGATTTCGGCCCAGCGCGTTTGAGGATAGGCGGAAAGTATCGCTGCGGCCTTGGGATCCTGGATCTCAAGGCTCAGAATTTTAATGATTCCGTCTTCAATCTGAATGTCTGCCACAAGTCCCCTTCCTCGTCTGCTAGGAGCCTGTCCGACATTGCGTTCGCCATAATAGAACGGTCAATGTCGGACAGACTCCTAGAAGCGGCCGTTGCGTTGACTGATGATAGGACGCATGTTAGCATAATTTCTGCGTTTCCTCTCGGGGCATTCTACGTACGGTAAATATACTTATTCCATTCAAGGAGGATTGTATGAACCGGTCACAAGCGATTCATTCGAGACTGGTCGTTCCTGGTCTTGCCATCCTTCTCATCATGGGACTGGCGGCTTGTGGCGGTCCTCCCAAATGGGTTGAAAAGGGGTCCGGCGTCTTTAACGAAAAAGACAGCAAAGCTTTTTATGGCGTAGGGGCGGTCGCAGGAGTCCGTAATGCGCCGCTTGCGTGGGATACGGCCGAAAATCGCGGGAGAGCCGAGATTGCCAAAACATTCGAGACGTACACCGGCTATCTGATGAGAGACTATGCGGCCTCGACGACCGCCGGAGATTTTACCAGGAACACGGAAGAGCAGAATGTCGAACGAGCCATCAAGACTATTACAACGACGACACTCAGCGGAGTCCGGAAAGTCGATCAGTACGTGGATCCCAAGACCAACACGTATTACGTGCTGACCAAGTTGAGTTTGGAGGACATGAAGAACAACCTGGAGCAGGCGAAAGAGCTGAATGCGCAAGTCCGGGACTTCGTGCGAAAGAATGCGGACCGTCTGTTCGAACGCTTGGAGAAGGAAGAGGACAGGCGAGGGGTTCGCTAAACCGACATCATAAATGAGATGTCCAATCTTTTCGGAGGTTCGAGGTTCATGGTGATCAGGAAGCATCGTACGTCGCTTGTGGTCGCGGTGAGTATCGCCTTCGCTTTGTCAGGGTGCGGACACGAAACAAAGGTGACCCGTGTCGATGCCGGGGTCGTGACTGATTTGAGCGGCCGGTGGAACGATACGGATTCTCGGATGGTCGCCGAAGCGATGGTCAAGGATGCGCTGCACTATCCTTGGCTGGGAAATTTCGAAAAGTCGAACCAACGCCCACCCGTCGTTGTGGTGGGGACGGTCCTGAACAGCAGCCATGAACATATCAGCGTGCAAACCTTCATCACGGATTTGGAGCGAGAGCTCACCAACTCTCAGAAAGTCACGTTCGTGGCCGGCAAAGGCGAACGCGACGAGGTTCGAACCGAGCGAAAAGAGCAAGCGATCTACGCGCGTGAAGAGACGCAGAAAGCCCCGGGAAAGGAGATCGGGGCTGATTTTATGATGAAGGGCACGATCGCCACCATCCTAGACGAAGCCGAGGGAACCAAAGCCGTCTTCTACCAAGTTGATCTTCAGATGATCGATCTGGAGAATAATGCAAAGGTTTGGTACGGGCAGAAGAAGATCAAGAAGGTGGTCGAAAAGAAACGTACCGTCTTTTAGGTGTCGTCGACGCTGTTGAACCCTATCCTCCCACGCGTTGCCCCCGGGCTGATCTCGTTGCTGCCGTTTCTTGCTGTTCTTGCGCTTTCGACCGGATGCGGTCCTTCCATCAATCGCTACCTTCTCATTGAACATAGCCTCCTCGCAGGTGATCCGCAGGGGGCTGCGGCAATTGTCGAGCAAGCCGAGAAAGAGTATGGAGCAAAGGGGCGGTTACTGTACGAAATGGATAGAGGAATGGTGCTGCAGCTGGCAGGCAAATATCAGCAAAGCAGCGCGGCATTGGAACATGCGGAAGAGGAGGTCGAGCGGCTCTATACCAGAATCATCCGTTCGGAAACCGCCGCATTTCTCACCAACGACAACGCTCTGCCGTACGAAGGCGACGCCTACGAACACGTCATGATCAACGTCATCAAAGCTTTGAACTATGCGGTTCAGGGACAACTTCAGGATGCACTGGTGGAGGTGCGACGCATCGACCATCGCTTAAATGTGCTCAGTGACAAGGTGAAGGATGCCAATAAGTATCGCAATGACGGGTTTGCCCGGTATGTGAGCGGGATCCTGTACGAAGCCACGGGTGATCTCAATAACGCGTTTATCGCCTATCGCAACGCGTATGACGCGTATCGATCGATGCAAGGGTGGTCGAAGATCTCCGCTCCTTCCGCCTTACGCTCCGATCTCTTGCGTACAGCGGAGGCGCTTGGTTTGACAACTGAGTTTGCCGAATATCAACAGGCGTTCCCTGACGTTGAATGGCAGCCCAGTTCATCCCAAGAGCAGCTCGCCCAAGTCGTGATGATCAGCTATAATGGCCGAGCTCCGCGCAAAGAGGATCTCTTCTTGGATTTGCCTATTAGTCTGGATGCCGTACAGTTAGTCTTGCTGAACCGAGGACTGTTCCAGTCGCCTTATCCACGAGACCGCGTCGCAGACAGCCTATTGTACGGACTCAACGGCGAAGTTGTCCGCGTCGCACTTCCACGGCTCGTCGCCCAAAAGACGCGCGTGGTTTCCGAAAGTATGACGCTGACCGATTCACTCGGCCATTCGCTCACTATACGATCCGAGCCGGCGCAAAATGTCACCGCCCTCGCAGAAAAAAGTCTTTCCGAACGTCTGCCGACCATTACGGTGAAAGCACTGGCGCGAGCAGCCACAAAATTCGCGATGGCGGAAGGGATCACCATGGGAGCTCAGCATGCGGTCGGAAGGGATGCCGCTCCGTGGGTGGGACTACTGGTCGCCTTGCTGACTCATGGGCTGGCCGTGGGCTCGGAAGAATCCGACAAGCGGAGTTGGCAGACCTTGCCCGATGAAATTCATGTGGCCCGGGCGTGGGTCTCGCCCGGCCAGTACCAGGTGTCCATTCGACCATCGGGACAAGGGGTGACGACGACGAAAGACGGACAAACGATAGCGCTGACTGCCGGCCAAACGACGTTCATGATTCAGCGTGTGATGCAATGAATCGCGCTCGCGTGGCGTCTTTCGGACAAGACGTGGCGGTGTTCCTATATCTGTGGTTGATGGTGTCTGCACTGACCGCATGTACCTGGTTCGCTGGTAAAGGGAAGCCGGAATGGGTTGATGGCCGGAGCGCAGAATATTCATCGGCTCAATATCTGACCGGGGTCGGCCACGCTGACACTCGTAGTCATGCAGAGGATCAGGCGTATGCGGCCGTGGCTCGCATTTTCAAGGCAGAAGTCGCGGCGCATGCCAAGGACTGGGAGTCGTACGTGGTCGTCGAGAATCGTAGTGTCTCCAATGCCGAGCGTCGGCTTACGATCGACAATGTGACGAAAGTATCGACCGACAAAGTGCTTGAAAATGTCAGGATCGCAGAGGGATGGTACGACTCGGACAGTCGGTCATATTACGCGTTAGGCGTGATGAATCGTTCTCAGGCCGAAGCCTCGTTGACGGAGAAAGTCGTCGCGTTGGATCGCGCGATCGACGCCGATGTCGTCGAATCGCGGCAAGCAACCGACAAGCTTTCCAAAGTCCGCGCTCTTCGCCGGGCCGGCAAAAATCTCGTTCTGCGGGAGGCCTACAACACGGATTTGCGGATCATCCGTCTCAGCGGGCACGGGACCCCATCCGCGTATCAGATCAACGAATTGTCCGATGAATTGGAGCAATTTCTTGCCTCGAATCTGGTGCTTGCGGTACAAGTGTCCGGTGACCACGCAGAGCCGGTTGGACGCGCATTGGCCGAAGGGCTTATCCGGGAAGGACTTCACGTGACCACCAAGGTGGAAGGGGAAGAGGCTGGTGCTCCGGAATTGATCGTCCGAGGCACGGTCCGTCTGTTTCCCATCGAGGTGCGGGACCCGAATTTCAAGTACGTTCGGTGGTGCAGTGATTTCGAGATTGTGGAGCCGGGGACACAACGGGTCGTTGGAGCTACGGCGTATGGTGGAAGGGAAGGCCACGTGACGGAGCGTGAAGCAACGGCGAAGACGCTGCGCGTGATGCGGCAAGAAGTTCTGTCGGATGTTGCCACGGCGATTGCCGCGCATATCTTCGGTGAAGCCGCATTGCCTGCGACGGCGACCATGCAGGCGAGTTGCCCACGAGAAGCATCAGAGGTGAGGCGGTAAACGAACATTCTTCATGAGGAGGCATCGATCGTGAAAAAGACAGATGAACTATCCGTGAGTCGAGCTCCACGCAGCAGGGGGAGAGGATTGACCAAGTCGGGAGAAAAGGTTTCAAGCCGACTTTCCAAACGGAGATTGAACGACCGGCTGAAGGAAGACACGTCATCGTTCAACAGAGGGAATCTTGCCGACACCTTGCGAAAAGAAGGGTATGAAGAGGTGCCGCTCGACGAGCTACAAGACAGGCTTTCCAAGCTTCAAGGGCCGCTCGCGGAAATTATTCTCAGGGGGAGGGTGTAAGGGATGCCATACTACTACTTTGACTCGACTGCACTTATTAAGCGCTACAGCATGGAACGGGGCACGAGGATCGTGAATAAGCTGATGGTGAAGCGTGGGAAGGTCGCGATCGTTCCGACATGGAGCGTGACGGACTTCTATTCGGTTCTGTGCGCACGCGCTCAAGAGGGGCAGATCACGCGGGATGATTGTTACTCGGTCCTCTATAAGTTCGAAATCGAATCCAAGCAGGGACTCTATCAGTTTATTTCGCCAAAGATGGAAACCTACCTGGCCACGAAAGAATTGGTCTTGGAGTATCCGTTCCTGCGATCTCCTCAGGTGATGCATCTGGCCTTGGCATTGGAGCTGAAGCCGTTGCGGTTGACCGTCGTCAGCGCGGATACCCAGCTGTTGGCGGCATCAAAAACGGCAGGGTTGCATATCATCAATCCGGCGGAGGATTAACACGGCAAACGGTTCGACATGCAGGCGATCAGGTGGCTCGGATGTTGACTGATTGGCCGGACGACGTCTCTTCCGAGGCCTGTCGAAGCAATTCCATGACGGCATGATTCCAACCAGCTGGGCCGATACCCGGTGCGCGAATGAGATTCGGCAGGTTGATATCAGGGTCGTACGAGCCGTCCGGTTTTTGCACCAACACTGGGCGATCGACCGTCAAGAGGAGAGGAAGATCGTTCAGGCTATCACCAATGCCGATGGTTTCTATGTCGTCCGGCAGATCAGCCAACCTTCCCTGCCGTTTGTAGCAGCGGAGAAGAATTTCAGCGGCACGACCTTTGTCGTTGTTTCCCGTCAAGTGAAAGAAACGCCCGCCCCTTGTCCAACTCAGGCCTCGCGTGACGATCTGACGGCAGACTTCCTCGATCAGCTTGGGGGGACCGTTCACTAAAAACGGCTCATCGAATTCCCGCAGCATGGCCCGGAGCGCGTCATCTCGGGAGAGCCCCGTGTTGGCCATGACTTCGTCGACGGAGAGGTCGCCGAACCCTCGGAGCGGCGTGCCGACCGTTTCCTCGATCTGCCGGAGCACGTCCCGGAGAAGAGCATAGGGCGTGCCGAGTTCAATGATTTGATAACCGGAACGGCGTCTCGACCGCTCCAGGGGGAAGTCGAATGTATTGAGCGGTACAAACACCGCCGCGCCGTTCTCGACGATGAAGGGATGGTGGTGATCGAGGCGCTCTCGAAGCGGTTCGATTTCCGCGCGGGTTTTTCCGGAAACGAGAATGACCGGAATACTCTCCGAACGAAGGGCCTCCAGCGCCGGTTTCGCCTCGTCAAATGAATAGGTGTCGTTGTCTAAAAGACAGCCGTCTAGGTCTGTGAATAGGATATAGCGTGACATAAGTAGTTTAGAGATGTCTTAAGTCCTCATTGATTTGTGACCGGGAATGCCCGGCCAGACGTCGCTCCAAAAAATCTTTGGCCAAATCCTTACCGCCCAAACCCAGTGCCAGTGCAGCGGCTAGGACGAGGCCTCCCCAGGTAATCCCGAATCCGACGACCACGATGTGCTGGGCAATCCCTAACTGTTCAAGCGCCATGGCGACCGTCAAAAGCTGAATGCCCCAGCGTGTCCCGGCGGCGATCCAGCGGGCCGGGGGCAATCCCGCGTTCACCGCGGCGATGAGAACGGCCTGCGAGACAAAATTCGAGACGAGATAGCCGCTGATTCCGATAACGGCCGCTGTGACCAAATGGGGAATGTAAGACAAGAGTGAGTGAGCGGCTTGATTGATCGGAGCCACGTCGAGCGCGCCGAGCGATGCCGTGGTGGCGAAGATCACGATCAACCAGTATGTAATGCGGCCGATGAGATAGGACGGATCAGCTTTAATGCCTCCTCGGAGAAGGGCGGCGGCGATACCGATCCGATCG